>JAEWIW010000299.1 GCA_023386855.1 Bacteroidota bacterium
GATATATCCTCCAGCCTGGCCTTCCGGGCAGAAGATCCTGATTGCGCAATGTAGATGGTAGCCCTTAAGGCATATTCAGTGGCTTTAGAAAACAAAATGGCTGGTTTAAAATCTACAATATAAATTATTCAATGCAGCAGCTGATGATCACAGGAAAAATAAATATAATAATTCAGGACAATTTTGTCCGTAATTATTATATTGGTTAAAACAACCAAAACTATGGCTTCCCCCAACTTCATCACCTACCTGCTCAATCCCAGGAACTGGTGGCTTCCCCTGGTGCTCATTTTTACGATCAGCATCGCCGGTGTAACCATGATCGGCGTTCATACTTATACAGAAGCACCACCCATTCCCGATTTTGTTTCTGCCCGTCAGCAACAGGTATTTTCAAAAGAAGATGTATTAAAGGGCCAGGCAGTATTCCAGCAATACGCCCTGATGGAATTTGGCAGCATGTTCGGCGATGGGGCCAACCGCGGCCCTGATTATACTGCTGAAGCGCTTCATATGGTAGCAGTTTATATGAAAGAGTACCATACCAAAAATGCTCTTCAAAGTGAATCTTCCTCGTTGTTACAAAAAGGAATTGAAGAACAGGTTCGCGCTGAAATAAAGCAAAACAATTATAACGCTGCATCCAATACTGTTGCCTTATCAGAAGCGCAGGTTTATGCATCAGGAAAACTTGTTCAATATTATACTTCGCAGTTCACCGATAAGAATTTTTCCGGCGCATTTAAACCTTCCGGTTATTTGATCAATGAAACGGAGATACGGCAACTTTCCGCGTTCTTTTTCTGGGGCGCATGGGTTTGTGGTGTTCAGCGTCCTGGTGAAACCTATAGCTATACCCACAACTGGCCATACGATCCACAGGCTGGTAATACTCCTTCCGGCGCCATCATGCTATGGAGCCTTATTGGATCGCTTGGATTGATATTCGGGTTGGGACTTGTTCTTTACTACCATGGCAGGCTAGATAAACTGGATGATGAAGTATACACCCGCAAAGCACAATCCTTCATGACAACTGAACAGGTGCATCAATTTAAACCAGGCACTGTGCAACGGTCAACTTATAAATTCTTTTACGTAGCCATCTTATTATTTCTTATCCAGGTATTATCAGGAATATTAACCGTTCATGATTTTGTTGGCTTTGTAAATTTCTTTGGTTTCAATATTTCTGAACCTCTTCCTATTACCGTAACAAGAAGCTGGCATGTTCAGTTGTCCATATTATGGATCTCCGTATGCTGGATTGGTGCATCGTTTTTTATGATGGCACTGGTATCACCGGTACAACCGAAAAACCAACTGGCATTGATCAACCTTGTTTTTGCATTAAGCCTGGTTATGATTGCAGGCTCTTTTGCCGGCATGTTACTTGGACCCAAAGGATTACTTGGACAGTACTGGTATTGGCTGGGTCACCAGGGCTGGGAATATGTTGAAATTGGAAAGCTCTGGCAGGTCATGCTGGGACTGGTCTTCATTATTTGGGCAATAATATTATACCGTGGCATAAAGCCTGTAATGAAATTGAAGCAGCCATGGGCTCTTCCTAACTGGCTTGTATATGCGACGTTTAGTATTATCATCCTCCTGGTATCAGGATTTATGGCTACACCTAAAACAAATTTCGTTATTGCCGACTTCTGGCGGTGGATGGTGGTGCATATGTGGGCGGAAGCTTTCTTTGAAGTATTTACAACGGTATTGATCGGGTATTTCATGGTCCAGATGGGGCTCGTCAGTAAAACCGCTGCAACCAGGGTTATCTATATTGCGGCATTGTTATTCCTTGGTTCAGGACTGTTGGGCATCTCGCATAATTTTTACTGGAATGCCAAACCAGTAGGCACCATGGCGCTGGGATCCGTATTCTCAACTCTCCAGGTGATCCCGCTGGTGTTGCTTACTCTTGAAGCATGGCGATTCAGCAAACTGCCTAAAATTCTAGAATCCAATCACAATGGAAATGGACATGCAAAAAGTAGTTTTGGCTTCTCTGAGGTTTTCCTCTTTCTTATCGCCGTTAATTTCTGGAACTTCTTTGGAGCAGGAGTAATGGGCTTTATTATTAACCTGCCCATTGCCAATTATTATGAACACGGAACCTATCTTACCGTTAACCATGGCCACGCGGCATTAATGGGTGTTTATGGTAACCTTGCTATCACTGCAATATTATTCTGTTGCCAGCTTATCTTTAAGCCTGGCAGTTGGAATCCACGTTTAATAAAAACTTCTTTCTGGTCAATCAATGCAGGCCTCTTACTCATGGTATTCCTCGACCTGTTCCCTGCCGGGCTCCTTCAATTCAATACTGTAACAGAACATGGTTTATGGTATGCAAGAAGCCATCATTTTGTTGAAGGAAATATATTTCAAACCCTTACGTGGTTAAGGATCATCGGGGGTTCCTTATTCACCGTTGGTGGCGTAATTCCCCTGGCCTGGTTTATCACCAGCCGGAGAAAAAGCCTGAAACCAAGGTTAGAACATATCATTGAAAAAAATCTTGAAGAAGAGCCTTTGGAGGTTTCCTTACATCATTAAAATAACCGTTGCATTGATTCTTCGATTCCCGGTGGGTTGAATAAATCCTTACATTAGAGAATAATCGAATAGTCTATGCAAACAGATCATTCCTTTAGCCGCAAGGATTTCCTTCGAAGCTGTGCCCTGCTGATGGGAGGTGCATTTGGCCTTTCTTCCTTTGGAATCAATGCCGCGGTAAAGCCAAAGCTTGCCTTCTCAACATTAGGATGCCCCGACTGGGATCTATTAAAAATCACCAGCTTTGCGCGGGCCAACGGCTATACCGGTTTAGAACTAAGAGGTATTCAGCGTGAAATGAACCTTCCTCAAAGCCCTGCATTCAGCAGTGCAGCCAACATAGCCCAAACAAAGAAGCTGATGAAAGAAAAGGGGTTAAAATTCGTTGGCCTCGGGTCTTCTTCCACGCTGCATTTTGCTGATCCATCCGAAAGAAAGAAGCAGCTCGATGAAGGCAGAAGATTCATTGACCTTGCCCAACAACTGGAATGCCCCTATGTACGTGTATTTCCAAATAACCTGCCCAAAGACCAGGATCGCCAGCAAACCCTTGACCTTATTACCAGGGGTCTCACTGAACTTGCCGATCATTGCAAAGGCAGCAATGTTACCGTGTTGATGGAAACCCATGGTGATCTTGTCTATACCGCCGATATTTTACAGGTCATGAACGCCGTGAAGCATCCGCATGCAGCCTTATTATGGGATGTAGCCAATATGTGGACCATCACCGGCGAAGACCCTGTTGATGTTTACCGCCAGTTAAAACCATTTATCCGCCATGTACATGTAAAGGACGCCAGGAAAAATGGTGATAAACTGGAATACACGCTTCTTCAAAAAGGAGATGTTCCCATCATGAAAGCCATCGACGCAATGGCGGCAGGGGGTTATAAAGGTTACTATAGTTTTGAGTGGGAAAAATTATGGCACCCGGAGATCATGGAGCCTGAAATTGCGCTCGCTGATTTTCCTGCTGTAATGAAAAATCATTTCAAATAAATAGCCTTCCCACCACAAACCAACCAACGATAATATGCCTGGAGATAGTCTTAACCTCAATACAAAAGCAAAGCAATTAAATACATACGACGCCATCATAGTAGGATCCGGGATCAGCGGTGGATGGGCAGCAAAGGAACTTTGTGAGAAGGGTCTCAAAGTTTTATTGCTTGAACGTGGCCGGCCTGTTGAACATCCCGATTATCCAACAGCGTTTAAGGACCCATGGGAACTTCCTCATCGTAATAGAAGAACAAAAGAGGATTATGAACAATACCCCGTGCAGACAAGGCATTATTCCATCCAGGAAGACAATAAACATTTTTATATAAAGGATCTTGAAAATCCTTATGAAGAAAAGCAGCGGTTCGACTGGGTAAGGGCCGATGTGCTGGGCGGCCGTTCCCTTCTTTGGGCCCGGGCATGTTACAGGTGGAGCGATATTGACTTTGAAGCTAATTTAAAAGATGGTCATGGAGTAGATTGGCCGATACGTTATAAAGACATTGCGCCATGGTACGATTATGTAGAAAAATTTATTGGCGTCAGTGGCAATCGCGATGGCCTTCCGCATTTACCGGATGGACAGTTCCAGCCTCCATTTGAAATGAATATTGCAGAAAAAGATTTTCAGAAGAAAATCTCCGGTTTATATAAAACCCGACAGGTAATCATTGGCAGAACTGCCAACCTTACGGAGCCTGTCAAGGGCCGCAGTAAATGCCAGGCGCGTAATCTATGCCACCGCGGATGCCCATTCGGCGCATATTTCAGCACCAATGCCAGCACCCTTCCTGCGGCCCATGCCACAGGCAATCTCACCATCAGACCCTATTCACTCGTGAACAGGGTATTATATGATGAGAACAAACAAAAGGCTACAGGAGTTGAGATCATTGACACCCAAACCAGGCAAACGGAAGAGTTCTATGCCAGCGTTATTTTTCTTAATGCGGCCACTGTTGCCACTGCAGCAATCCTGTTGAATTCAACTTCACATCGCTTTCCAAATGGCCTGGGCAATGGAAGCGACCAGGTTGGAAGAAACCTGATGGACCACCACAAAGGAATTTCCATCAATGCCGATGTTGAAGGATTTGAAGACAGTTATTATTATGGCCGAAGACCTACTAATATTTACATCCCCAGATTCAGGAATATCACCGAACCCATTAATGATTTTTTAAGAGGCTATCATTTTGCCGGTGGTGCATACCGTGGGCGAGCGGATGCAGAGGGCATTGGAGCAGGCTTTAAAGAACAATTGACTGAAGCAGGAAAACGGAGTATCGGCCTTTATGCATTTGGTGAATGCCTGCCCTACCAGGAAAACAGGGTAACACTTGATCATTCAAAAAAAGATCCTTTTGGAAGGCCAATGATCTCCATTGATTGTTCCTTCAAAGAAAATGAAAAGAAGATGCATGAAGATATCAAGAGAACGGGGGCAGAAATATTGGAAAAAGCAGGATATAAAAATGTACGGGTATCCGGTTCAATGTCATTCCCTGGCAATGCCAACCATGAAATGGGAACAGCCCGCATGGGTCGTGATCCCAAAACATCGGTGTTGAATGCTTTTAACCAGATGCATGAAGTACCGAATGTATTTATAACCGATGGATCCAGCATGACATCCGGATCATGCGTGAATCCATCGATCACTTATATGGCACTTACAGCAAGGGCCTGCGATTATGCAGTTAAGGAATTGAAGAAAGGGTTCAGTTGATCACATTTCCTTTACGACAGGTCCAGCCAACCTGCATCTGGTAGCCACCCTGCTGGTAACTGGTGAGTTTACCATCGGCATCCACAACATGACCGGTGATATCTTCATCGTACCAAACTTCTGTATTATCAAAATAGATCCTTGAATGAGTTCTTTTATTGACCGGATTTAAATCTGGTGTCCATCCCATGATCTGTGCAAGGGTAAAATTATTATAGATCCATCCTGCAATTTGATCAACATAAATTTGCTGATCGATGGTGGTGGTCATATCATAGGTGAATTCATAATCATCCAGTCCACCTTCCCCACTTCCCACATAACGTACAACATTTCCATTGGCATCGTATTCAAAGTCCATGGTGATGCTGAAAGTTTCTATAGAGGTTAGTTTCCTACCTGTATAATTGAACACTGTTGTAGGAAAACTATGCGCTTCTGTTCCATATATCACCTGGATTTGTCCTTGCGGATTAAATACCGCCGTTGAAACCGTATCAGTTGGATCGGATTGGTTAATGAAATAAACTTTATTTGACCCATAATGAACGTTTAGGAAAAGGGAATCAGATAAACCCAGGCCGAATTCCGGTGCTACAATCATATTAACGACACCATTAGCATCGAAAGTTTTTCTGAAAGGATTAAAGAAACTGCCACTGCTGGTTCCATAAAGGCTCGCCGTTACACAGCCATTAAGTTTTTTGTTGAGTTTCTTACCAGGAACCTCATCTTCAGTGTTAGATACCTGGGCCTTGTAGCAGCCCGAAAAACAAAAGCATAACAGGCAAATAATGCTGGAGAAAAAAATTTTCATAAACAAGGTTTTGCTTAATTAAATGAAAGGCCAAATGGAAATGTTGGCTTTCTCCAGGATATTTATTTACCGCATCCCTGCTTACTTATCGATAGGGAATACTATTCTTGCTCAAATAACTGCCGGGCTTTTTCATTATTCATCCCTGCCTGCATTTTCATACTTTATCTCTGCCAGGATTTTTAATAATTTATCCCTGTCCCGGCATCTTCATCACCTGGAACCCGCTGGTGGAAATGGTTTTACCATCTTTATGAATCTCCGTGGCTTCCATCGTTGACTTATCTCCTTTTTTAGTGGTGGATTCCATTCTAAGCATTACGCCCAGTGGCATCCGGGTAGAGGGACCCCCAGCCTTGCCTTTGCGATTTCCAGCCATCATGATGGCAAAGCTTTTGGAAAAACCGGTAGAGGGTTCACCCAGTTCGTTAGTAATCCAAATCATGGACTCTGCATCCTTTGCCTTCACATTATATTGATCACAATGGTAGCCCAGGATATTGTCTGATTTCCCGGTTTTGGTGATTTCCACGTCGTTGTCCCGCTTCATTGAATCCATTGATTGCGCTGCCTGCTCCATCATTTTTTTCATATTCATCACCATTGCCGTTTTTTGCTCGTTCATCAGGGTGATCATTTTTCCATCGGCCAGGTCATATATCATGAAAAAACCTTCCTGCTTGTTTACTTCCATCCCTGCATAATCACCTTTAGTAAACCACATGGTAAAGTTTTCATTGTTCTTCATTTTATTTTCTTTCCCGGAGGAGACGGCATAAGTAATGCCCAGGTCGAATGTATATTCCCCTTTAAGATCATCCTGTGCATGGACAGTTACCGGGATGATAAACTGGAATAACATTGCCAAACAGGCTGCCCAAAGTGAAGTTGGCCGAAGGGTTATTGTAAAATATTTCATGATGATTTGTTTTTATTCAACCATCACCTTAACCTCACCTAATTTAATAGAAATAAAATGATTTTAATAGAATCCCTGAAAATATAGTCTCTGGGGCAATTCCAATTAAAATATCCCAATCCATAATCAGGTCATAACTTATAAAGATTGCCGGTATTTTCCACTATAACAGGAACCAGGAAGAACAGTTTTTCTTTTTTATTCAGTTCCCGGTTTCTTCAATTTTTTTTCAATCGCATCCAGCATATTCATCTGCTTTTGCTGTACTTCAAACAAGGTCTTGATCTGTTCTTCCAGTAAGAGATCGATCTTGCGGTGAAGGCTCCTAACTTCCAGTTCAGCTTTCATATTGATCATGTAATCGTTTTCTGCACGCATCCGGTCTTTATCCTCCTGCCTGTTCTGGCTCATCATGATGATCGGTGCCTGGAGAGCAGCGATGCAGGAAAGCACCAGGTTCATCAGGATAAAGGGGTAGGGGTCAAACTGGCGCCCGGTAGGGGCTAAGGCATTATAAACTATCCAAACCATCAGCAGGATCATAAAAAAGATGATAAACTTCCAGCTACCTCCAAACCTTGCCATTTTATCTGAAACCTGCTGGCCCGTAGTGAGCATTTCCTTTGGAGGATGCATCAAATTATTCATAATGAGCTGCTCCTCATCAATGGCCTGTTGAACAATATCATGTAATTTTTTTAGCTGTTCATTTTCCTTTTTGTAGATCGAGCGGGTGTCCATAACATTTGATTTTTTGATGGCATCTTATAATGTTCAATAATTTACAAATTCAAAATGAATCGGCATTTAAAATCACTTTAGCTTTCCGCTCAGCCCTATTTTACTAATTTTGCAGCTTCTTTGATCATTAAACAGGAAATGCATGAATACATTCTGGGATTATATCTTTTGGGGCAATACGGTACGTGACTGGACAATCGCTTTATCTATTATCATTACATCGATCATCATCCTAAGCATTGTTAGAAGAGTAGTTATTGTCAGAATTCAAAAATTCTCGGCAAACACCAAAACTTCCCTGGATGATTTTATCGTTTCAGTGATTGAGTCGTCTGTAATGCCATTATTATACCTGGTGGCCATTTACTTCGGGCTTAAGTATATTCATGTAAATGAAAAAACAGATAAAGTAATTCGCATTGCATTACTGCTTAGTACAACCTTCTTCATACTTCGCATAATTACTTCTTTTGTGGGTTATGCGTTCAGGCAGGCTTTGAGCAGGAAAGATCATACAGAACAAAGGGAGAAGCAGGCCAAGGGCATATTGCTAATCATACAGGTAGTGATCTGGTTCCTTGGTTTAATATTTCTTGTAGATAACCTCGGATATGATATCACTACACTGGTTGCCGGTTTGGGTATTGGTGGTATCGCCATTGCCCTTGCCGCACAAACCATATTGGGCGACCTTTTCAGCTACCTGGTGATCTTCTTCGATAAACCTTTTGAGATCGGTGATTTTATCAGCGTCGAAAACAAGAATGGTACTGTGGAATATATTGGTATCAAGACAACGCGTTTAAGAACCCTTAGTGGTGAGCAGTTGATCTGTTCCAATACTTACCTTACCAATTCGCGAGTGCACAATTATAAGAGGATGCAGGAAAGAAGGATAGTATTCACCTTTGGTGTAACCTATGATACCCCTGCCGAAAAAGTACGCGCCATTCCCGGTATGGTCAAAGAGATCATTACATCGATAGACAAAACCAGGTTTGACCGCGCCCATTTCCAGGGATTTGCCGATAGCTGGCTTAATTTTGAAGTGGTGTATATAGTGTTGTCACCCGAGTACAATCTTTATATGGATATTCAACAGGCGATTAATATTGACATCATGGAAAAATTCCAGGGTGAAAATATTGACTTCGCTTTCCCCAGCAGAACACTATATGTTCAAAATGGAGGCATCGTTAATGCACTAAAAGAAAATTTTAATACTATACAGGGATCGTAAACTTATAGAATTACCTGCCATTGAATTCATGATAAGGCAATACCAATATTATATCGGGATCTTAACCTTATAGCGGTACCTGCCATTGAATTCATGATAAGGCAATACCAATATTATATCGGGATCTTGACTTTATAACGGTACCGGCCATTGAATTCCTGTTCAAGCTTCAATACTTCATGGGTCTTTTTACTTACCCAGAAAGTTTCCATGTTATGCCCTTCACCATGGGTTAACAACCAGCATTCAATGGGCTGTTTGTCGTACCCGGTAAGCGTTCCTGATCCCGACACTGTATAGGGCTGGTATTGCGGTGGCAAAGTAGTTCCGGGGTCATAAAATCTTATGTTGAAAGTGGTATTTTCTTTATAGGGAAGGATGGAAAATATTTCAAGATCAAGATGCCAGTTGAGGAAATAAGTGTTCATAGCAGAACTGAATCCTTCATAAACTTTCTTTCTTATAAGTGCTGTATCGGAAGATAGCAGTGGGGTGCCAAGCATCATGGCTTTATTTTCAATAAAATCAAAACTTGCAGCGCCTCTTTTCCACCAGAATTCATGAAAAAGAGGTTTGAAAGTTGACCTGTCGCAAATGGAGTTGACAGTATGAATAATGGTATCGTTATCTTCCCATTGCTGGGTGATCCTTATGGCAGGCTTGCCTGCATAAGTGGTATACTCGACGTCCCTGGTCCAGAACTGGAACTTAACCTTGCTGGAATCCTTTCCCATTTTAAAATAAACCAGGTATTTGTTTGATCCCGGTTGAAGCGCTTTTGTATTAAGATGCGACGCTTCAATGTTAATGGTGTCGGTTTTCTGTGCG
>JAEWIW010000400.1 GCA_023386855.1 Bacteroidota bacterium
GGATAACGATCATATATTTTTTGCATCAGCAACATATCATCACCAGAGGGAATGCTGTCGATGCCTTCGAATCCATTCACTTCATCAAAGGC
The DNA here is from genome assembly GCA_023386855.1 of Bacteroidota bacterium. GTDB lineage: Bacteria > Bacteroidota > Bacteroidia > Chitinophagales > Chitinophagaceae > Flavitalea. The sequence continues at coordinate 93 of JAEWIW010000400.1, forward strand.
CTGCTTTTCATAGATGAAGTTGGCACCATTGCACATCATGTGAATCTTTCCACTAACCGCAGCAGCGGTGATACCCTGCAGTATGAGAAAATCCAGAGACTGGAACATGGATGACAATTTCTTTCCTGGCCTGATATAAACAGGCGCCGCAATACATTTAGCGCCTGTCTCCTGGTAAAAATCATTGATCACTGAAAGCCAGCGAGGCGTTGCCGTACAATCCGCATCTGTAGTAACAATCAAACTGCCTCGCGATTGTGCAATGGCAATTTCAATTGCCCGCTTTTTATAAGCAATTGTTTTTTCATTGCCAAGGTATTGGGCCAGTGAAACAGGATGTATGTTTGAATGAGTTGCAGAGTATTGTTCAAGTATGTTCCAGGTATTATCTGTCGAATGATCATCAACAACGATGACCTCGAAATTACCAACGGGATAATGTTGTGCGATCAGTGAATCCAGTAATGCTCCTATATTTTCATCTTCGTTCCTTGCTGCAATGATCACCGAAATAAAAGCATGATCAGCCTCTTGCATTGATGGCGCATATTCCGGCAGTGCATACCATCTCCTTTTATACGAACCAATCAGGACCGCATACATCATTGCAAGGATGAAGAACAATAAAATGATAAAAGCCATTCATGCAAATAAATACAATTTTTCCAAGAGACAGCTTTCATATCATAATGGCACTGGAACTACCTCTTGACTAAAATGACGGTCATTGTTAGGCCGACCTAATTCTTTTTAATAAACACTGCCTGAAGCCGCCTGTCTTTATATGCCACTCTGACAATATACTGGCCGTTCCTTATTTTATCCAGGTTTACTCGTATTGAATTGGATCCTGTATTTAAAGAGATGGATTGCTGATGTAAAATCATCCCGTTAATTCCAATAATGATAACAGTTCCAGTTGCGGAGGAAGGTGAATAGATTTCCAGTAATAAATTTTCTCTTGCTGGATTACCACGTACTGTTAACAAGGGAGTGGCATTGTTAATGGTTATTGCCTGGATGGATGAGTAAAGGCTGATTCCGCCTGATGTCAACTTAAGCCGGTAATAAAATTTTCCATTGGATGGTAGCCGGTCTTCGATCTTGTAAGAATTATTTCCCGGCATGTTCCTGCCATCCACTTTTGCAATAGGATTAAACTCCTTTCCATTATAGCTTCTTTCAAGTATAAAGCTTGTGTTTTCTTCGTCATCATTAGTAGTCCATTGAATGGAAACCTTGTTTTCACCTGTTTGATGAACTGAAAAATCCTGAAGGCGTATTGGTAAAGCTAATTCAAAGATGTCTTTTGAAATCACCTGCCGGAACAGTACCGCATGCCCGGCATCATTCAAATGAATATTATCTCCCGAGTTATATTCAGCCTTAATGCCAAGTGTAATGGGGTCAACAATTGAGTCATAAAAATTTATTGAAAACACACCAAACCACTTTACAATGGAATCCTTTACATCTTTCAACTTTTGTCTTGCTGCTGTGCCAAAGTCAGTCCTGGGTTGTGATGTGGTGACAAAGACGGTCTTACCTGCATCCAGGGCAATATTCCTGATGGTCTCCAATGTGAATTTTATTTCAGCGAATGAATAGGAACTGTAACCGTTCGATACAAAACTGATGATCAATACATCAGGGTTGTAAGTCATTATTTTGGTGATGTTATGGGTTACATTCGGATTGGGGCGGCCGGCTGGTGGAACATAGCCATCCGGCATGGCGATATAGGGCGTTCCGCCGGAGATAGCCAGGTTTACTGTAGAGTTGATCACGTTATTGGTCACGCGGTAAAAAGAATCCACCCTGCCAACCCATGAACTGTCATAAACCGATGCTCCAACTCCTGCTGCCGTGGATGATCCAAGTATTCCCAATAACTTATCCTGGGCTTCAAGGGATGAAATACCAAAAAGGATAACCATTAAAATGGTAAAGTTCTTTTTCATGGTAAATATTTTTGAAATGGGAAAGGGAGGGTGGGAGGATTGCCCTAAAAAGTTACAAAATTTGGCGCTGTGTTGCCCGCATTTTTCCTGCAAAATTTTACCCGGTTTTCTCTTGCTACTGTTAAACCAAAAGCTTAAGTTTGGATAGTTGTATAAACAACTATATGATAAACAACCAATTTAGAAAAGGCGAATTATACAGTTTCATCACTGGCAAGGCATCAACGGCTATTGCCAGGCGGTTGCAGAAAAAATTCAACCAGGCCGAACTGAACCTCACCATCGAACAATGGAGCGTGTTATACCACCTGTGGAAGAAAGATGGTATGAGCCAGCAGGAACTTTGTAATGCCACTTTCCGGGATAAGCCCTCGATTACCCGGCTGGTGGATAACCTTGAAAAGATCCAGCTGGTTAAAAGAATGGCATCAGAATCGGACCGGCGAATCAATTGTGTTTGCCTTACAAAGCAGGGAATCAAGTTGCAGGAAATAACCATGGGCCTGGCCGAGGAAACACTCAATGAAGCCCTTGCCGGTATTCCCCCGCAGCAGGTGAACCTATGCAAGGAGATCCTTCAAAAAGTCTATGACAACCTTCAACAATCTTAACCTTCAAATCAAACATTATGAGCAGCGACACTCAAACAAAGCGGGTTTTAAAAGGAGGCGAATGGCTGATCAGGGAATCCAGCCCTGGTGAGACCTTTATCCCGGAAGACTTCAACGAGGAGCAGCAGATGGTGAAAGACATGTGCACTTCTTTCCTGGATTCGGAAGTGCTGCCGGTGATCGATCGGATTGATAAACTTGAAGAAGGATTGATGCCCTCACTTCTCGATAAAGCAGGTGAACAGGGTTTACTGGGAACTTCTATCCCTGAAGAATATGGTGGACTGGGAAAGGATTTTATAACTTCAACCCTGGTCAACGAAGCATTGGGTGGTGGTTTCTCTTTTTCCGTTGCCGTGGCTGCACATACCGGCATTGGCACCCTTCCCATACTTTATTTTGGAACAGCTGAACAGAAAGAGAAATATATTCCGAAACTCACTACGGGTGAATGGAAAGGCGCTTATGGATTAACTGAACCCAATAGCGGTTCAGATGCCCTGAGTGCAAAGACTTCAGCACGACTGAGCGATGATGGAAAATATTACCTGCTGAACGGTCAGAAATGCTGGATCACCAATGGAGGCTTTGCTGATGTTTATACCGTTTTTGCCAAAGTGGATGGCGATAAGTTCACGGCTTTTATCGTAGAACGC
>JAEWIW010000410.1 GCA_023386855.1 Bacteroidota bacterium
GCGACACCGTGTACTTTATGGTTAGTTTACCCAGTGACAATTCGTATTCAAGCGGAAGTCCATTCAGTGTTCTGAACTGGTAATCGTATTCCCGGTTGGCAGGCACCAGGTCGGGCGTATACCAAACAGTGAAGGTTGATCCATCTTTCAAGGTGGCTTCTGCCTTAAGGCATTTATACCCGGCGATAACCTTTGATTCACCTGTATTTTTAAAATTGATGTCCCTGTATCTCTTGTTTTTTTCTTTCCAGTTCTCCGCATTCATCCTGATCAGCAGTTTCTGGCCGCTTACTTCTCTCAGGATTGTGGCATTGCCAGTTTTGGCATCATGAATGGTGGTGGAAGAAAACAATGCACTGACCATTTCTACCCTGCTCATATTTCCTTTCAGGTAAAGCGTGGAAGTGGATCCATCGAGGGCATCCGCCATTCGTGGCTCTGTGGAACCCGAAGAAATGGAAGCATCATATACCAATGTCAGTTCTGATACCACTTTTTGTGAAAACACTGGAGCACAGACAATGGAAAACACAAGCGTAAAGAAAAGTCCTTTCATATAACCGTTTTCAATTGTTAATCAAGACGTAAAACAACGGGCCATAAGTTGTATACAACAAAGGCCCGTCTAATTTACTTCTTATTTTTTCCCGCGGCTGCCTGTTTTTGGGCTTCCTGCATCTGCTCAATCCTTTCCTGCCATTTACTTTTCACCTTTGGTTTACTTCGGTTGGCCTGGATCCTTGCAAGGATCTTGTCGTGATCTATGATATAATTCTGGATAATAAACTGGAGTATCAAAGTGATCACGTTAGAAACCGTATAGTACCAGGTAAGTGCCGAAGGAAGGCTGTTAAAGATGAACAACAGGATGAATGGGAAAATATACGGCATGTATTTTAATGCCGGGTTGTTCTGGTCGGGTGTCATGTTCATGTTATACAGCGATATCAGGAAACTGGTGATCACCGCGGTAAGCGTGAATAAACTTAAGTGATTACCCAGGCCCCAGACATATACAGGGAAACGCAGGATAACATCATAGCTCGACAAATCCGTAGCCCAAAGGAAACTTTCACCTCTCAATGCAATATTGGAGTTAAAAAAACTATAGAGGGCAAAGAAGATAGGAATTTGTAATAAAGCCGGTATACAGCCTCCAAGAGGGTTTACCCCCGCTTCACGGAATAGTTTCATTTGCTCCATACCAACTGCCTGCTGATCATCACCATGTTTTTTCTTCAGCAGGTCTATTTCAGGACGAAGTGCTTTCATTTTTGCACCACTCAGGTAACTGGTATATACCAGCGGTGAAGTGAGCAAACGGATAAATATGGTAAGGAAAGCGATAACCAATCCCAGGCTGCCGATAAAACTCCTGAAGAAATTGAACACCGGCATTACAATGTACTTGTTGATGGGCCTAACGAATGCATAAAAGTCCCTTCCCAGGTTTACAATCTTATCCATTTCAGGCGCCTGCTTTTTCAGGATAGAAAAATCGTTGGGGCCGAAATAAAGCTGCAAAGGAATAACCGCCTGCGAACCCAGCGGAAGCTTGGATTGTAAACTTGCCGTAGTGCGAGCAATGGTTTTTGAAGTATCGGTTCCCTTTACCAGTGTGATATCGCCACCATTGAATTTGTTTTTGGCAATAAGGGTAGTATTGAAGAACTGCTGTGCAACAGAAACCCATTCAACAGGACTTTCAAATTTATGGGAAGATTTAGACTGGATATAATCGAAGTCACCATCTTCATAAAAGCAAACGTTCGACATCTGCCTTTCGTACTTCACATCCTTTTCCATCTGCAAAGGCTCATCCTGCCAGGTAAAATTGAATATGCCCTGGTTTAACAGCTTGTCCGCTCCATTCAATTGAATATTCCAGTTGATCGCGTAGCTATTATCGGGGATGGTGAATTCATGGTAGATGGTTTCACCAGAAGCTCCATTTAGTTTGTAGAGAATTTTTTTTGCCCCGTTGGCAGATTGGACGGTTCCGCCCTGGAAGAATAGTTCACTCACCTGTGAAACCGCATTGGAACCAGCATTAACAGGATAAGAATATTTATTGAACTCGGTTCCGCCAAGCACCACCGGCTTACCATCAGCAGTATTATAATGCTTCAGTTCCACTTTTTTAGGCTGGCCGCCCTTATTGGTAAATGTGACCCGGAATACGTCATTTTCCACTACCTGTAATACTTCCTGTCCTGCGCCGGCAGTTTGAATGCTAACGGCAGAATCTGCAGGAATACGGGTTTTAACGGTATCCGCGGCAGCCAGTTTTTCCTGCCTGGCTTTATTCACCAGCGCAATGGAATCTTCCTGCCTCTTTTTTTGTAACGCTAATTCCTGGCTGCTTTTTGTTGACAGAAACAAGTACAGGAACAATAATGCAGCCAACAGAACAAAACCAATCACCGTATTGCGGTCCATACCTTTTAGTTGATTTTAAGGCGCAAAGATAATGGGAAGGAAGGAGGATTAAGGATCCGGGCAAAAAGATTTACTATTGCCACCGGTTCCTTTGCTATCCCACCCGTTTCACCAATTATTTTACAAGGAATTTAGAGTGCTTCTCTTTGCAGCTTTGGATTTCGGGAAGAACTTTTCTCCTCGGCATATTCTTTTGCTGCTTTAATAAAGTTTACAAAGATGGGTTGCGGGTTCTCCACGGTACTTTTGAGCTCCGGGTGGTACTGAACCCCAATAAAAAAGCGGTTAGCAGGGATCTCTACAATCTCTACCAGGTTGCTTTCAGGGTTTCTTCCACTGGCGATCATGCCGGCCTGCTCAAATTGTTCAAGGTATTTATTATTAAACTCCCAGCGATGCCTGTGACGCTCTTCAATCAGGGTGGAATTATAGATCCTCTCCGCTATGGAGCCTTCTTTGATCTGGCAGGGATACGAACCCAGACGCATGGTACCACCTTTGGCAGTGATCTGCTTCTGCTCTTCCATAAGGTCGATAACCGGTTCAGAAGTATTGGGGTTCATTTCAGTAGAATGTGCCTCACTCATGCCCATAACGTTACGGGCAAATTCAATCACCGCCATTTGCATACCGAGGCAAATGCCGAAGAAAGGTAGATTATTTTCCCTTGCATATTTCACGGCAGTGATCTTTCCTTCCACACCCCTGTGGCCAAATCCTGGTGCTACCAGCAGGCCATCCAGCGAACCTAGTTTTTCATCAACGTTTTCTTCCGTAATGAATTCACTGTGCACATTGGTGATCTGCACTTTGCATTCATTCATGGCACCTGCATGAACAAAGGCTTCAAGGATGGATTTATATGCATCCTGCAATTCAATATATTTCCCGATCAGGCCAATGTTGACTTTGCTCTTGGGATATTTTAATTTATCAAGGAATTCTTTCCATTTGCCCAGCTCCGGTTCCTGGTAATGCGTGATATTCATTTTCTTCAGGCATATCAGGTCGAGCTTTTCCCGCATCATGGCAAGAGGAACTTCATAAATAGTAGGAGCATCTGCAGCTTCGATAACGGCTTCCTGTTTCACATTACAGAACAATGCAATCTTCCTCCGGATCTCGGGAGTTAGCATATCTTCAGTTCTGCAAACGATAACATCGGGGTGAACACCTTCCTGGCTTAACATCCGCACGCTATGTTGCGTCGGCTTTGTTTTCAGTTCTTTTGCCGCTTTTAAATAGGGTACCAGCGTAAGGTGAACCACAACGGTATCTTCTTCCGGCAACTCCCACTGCAATTGCCTCAGTGCTTCGATAAAAGGTAAACTTTCAATATCCCCTACGGTTCCACCTATTTCGGTAATGATGACATCATAGTTTTTGTTGGAATGTCCCAGCAGCAACATTCTTCTTTTGATCTCGTCGGTGATATGCGGAACCACCTGGACGGTCTTACCCAGGTAAGCACCCTCTCTTTCTTTATTGATAACGGTTTGATAGATCTTGCCTGTAGTAACATTATTGGCCTGGGAAGTAAAAATATTCAGGAACCTTTCATAGTGACCCAGGTCAAGGTCCGTTTCAGCACCATCTTCGGTAACAAAACATTCACCATGCTCATAGGGATTCAATGTACCGGGATCCACATTGATATAAGGGTCAAATTTCTGGATAGTAACTTTTAGCCCCCGGGCCTGTAAAAGTTTGGCAAGAGATGCCGCAATAATTCCCTTTCCAAGGGATGAGGTAACACCTCCTGTAACAAAAATATATTTAGCCATTGCATGGTGGTTTGTAAACAATCTATAAATGGAATGGTCACGCTTCGATGGCAGATAGACCTAACCAAGTGACCCGGGAAAACCAGTGAGCGCTATTCCGGAAGGTCATGCAAAGCTAAAGAAAATTTGAACAGAACCGTGCAATGGTATTTGAGAAATGAAACAGTAAAAGAAGATTATCGTATTAAGCCACCCTCCATGGTAAGTGCCCGGCTGGTTACCACCTGCTCTGACTTAGGCGCGGCGGCACGCGATTCGCGATGTTCATTCCTGTTCATGATCTTAATGGTATGAAGAAAGGAAATAGCTGTGATCAGCAACAGTAAAAAAAGCAGGCTATATCTCTCCCCTTTCATAAGTCATGTTTTGGTAGGTATGGCAAAGAAACAAAAAGATTATAATATTTTCTACTTAGTTTATAATAATAAATTCAATGGGGGTAAATAAAGATTTGTCATTACACAATAAACATAACTACTTAAGCCTCACCTGTAGAGGTATGAACTGTTTTTTTTGCTGTTGATGATAATCCTGGCTGCTTTTTAAGCGGCCTCAGGTATGCACTATTTTTTCATAGCTGGCTACCAGCCCTTTGATCAATGAAGAACTGAATCCCTGGTGTTCCATTTCATTTAGTCCTGCAATGGTACAACCCTTAGGTGTAGTCACTTTATCAATCTCGTATTCGGGATGAGTTCCTTTTTGCAGCAGTAATTCAGCAGCACCTTTTACGGTTTGTGCTGCAATGAGGCTGGCGGTAGAAGCATCAAAACCGATCTCGATACCTCCCTGGATATTGGCCCTGATATAACGCATGGCGTATGCAGTGCCACAGGCTCCCAGCACCGTAGCGGCATCCATCAGTTTTTCTTCGATGGTTACCACCTTACCAAGGGTAGAAAATATATCCTGCACATACTGTATATCTTCCGGTTTTGCATTGTTATAGGCCAGACAGGTCATGCTTTCCTGTATGGCAATGGCTGTATTGGGCATTGCCCTGAAAACAGGACTGGCCGCGGTCATCACGGAAGTGAGGTCGCTGATGTAAACACCGGTTACTACAGATACAAGTATGGTGGCCGGCCTGATAGCTGGAGCCACCTGTTCAAGCACTTCCTTTACCTGGAAGGGCTTAACCGCAAGTATCACAAGGTCTGCGCGCGAAGCAGAAGCATAATTATCATTGCTAACTTCAACACCTCGGTCTTGGAAGCGCTGAAGCGTTGAA
>JAEWIW010000422.1 GCA_023386855.1 Bacteroidota bacterium
CCATTCACCATTATTTTCTTTTTCTTTCTGCAATGCTAGTTTTAATACACGGTGCTCCTCTTCCCTGTTGCCCGTTTGATCATGAACACCAGAAAGATGCCATGCCGCCTCCAGGTAAGTTGGAAGATCTTTTTGGGCGTCGGCATAGTACATCGCCTTCTCACCATATTGCTGCGCTTCGTTGTATTTCTTCAGCTGGATAGCTACTATACATAATTTAGAGTTGATCATTCCTAATAAAGTAGGCCTGTTCAAAGCTTTTGCAATGGAAAGCGCTTCATTCATTCTTTTATAGGCCATGGTATAGTTGGCAGTTCGTTCATTGATCTTGCCAAGAGAAAAAAGCGTGTTTATCAGGACTGCCGAATCAGCCGTTTTTTTTGCTATCGCTGTAGCCCTTTCCTGGTAATAGGATGCCTTACTATAATTGCGTGTATCATAAAAATAATTTCCAAGATTATACTGTGCAATGGCCAGTTCATGATATGCTCCTGTTTGTTCAAGCTCATGAATGCTTTGAAGGTAATATTGCATGGCACTATCCTGCAGCCCTCTGTAATAATGATACAGTCCCATATTGCTTAATGAATAAGCAGCAAGTCCTTTTTCCCCGGATTTCAAATAAAGCGCCCGGGCCTTTCGATGACATTCGATGCCATTTTTAAGATCACCCTTTTGCCAGTAAAGACTTGCCATCAGGCTCCATGCACGGGCATGCTGCACCTGGTCTCCTTCCTGCTGGAATCTTTGAATAGCCTTTATGCAATATTGCATGGCCCCGGTAAGATCTTTTTGCCGAATGGAATCCACCTGGTTATAAATTGCATGAAATCCGGGGATCATGTCATGGCTACTGTCCTTCAACTGGAAAGCAAATACGCTAAAAGTTCCCATCATAAAATAAAATATGATGGCACCGGTCTTAAACCAACTGTTCATCCCCTGCATTTTTTGTCTGTTCCTCTTCAATTGTTTTTTTTAGATCACTGACATCAAATTCGAGGTAAGCGCTTACGCCTGTTTGTTCAGATGCCTGTAATTCCATTTTGCCATTCATGGCCTGTATTCTTTTCATCAGGCTGCGCAATCCCATTCCCTCGCTTGAATACTGGTCCTGGTTGAATCCTACACCATTATCCTCAATGGAAATGGATAACAGGTCGTCCTGTTCAGTCAGCTGAACCATGGCCTGTGATGCTTTTGAATGCTTCACGATATTATTCAGCAGCTCCTGTACTATCCTGTAAACCGACAATTCAAAACCATCCACAAAGCGATCGATCAAACCCCAGGAATCGTATTGGATCTGTAATATCCTGCTATTGTTGACATTCGTACAATACCTTCTCAAGGCTTCATCCAGCCCATGTTGCAGCAATACTTCGGGCATCAGGTTATGCGAGGTTTTCCTGATTTCCTGCGTCGCTTCATTTAATAACTTCATTCCCTGGATATAACCTTCCGCATCTGCAAAATCTGTTGATCCTGTCTGGATGCTGCTGAAATGCATCTTTACTGCAGCAAGCATTCCTGCTACACCATCATGAAGATCTTTGGCAATGCGGCTTCGTTCTTTTTCCTCCCCCTGCATGATGGCCTGCAATAGATGGAGCTCTTTCTCCTGGCGAAGGGCCCTGATCTCACGCTGGTGAACCTTCTTCCTGTTTTTCTGGAAAAAATATAGAAAGCCGATCAGCAACAGAGCAATCACCAGGCTGCCAAGGCTTCCATAGATCACCTGCCGGCTTCTTTGTAATTGCAATTTTTTTTCAGAAAGATCTTTCTCTTTTTGAGAGGTCTGGTATTTTACTTCAAGTTCTGATATGGTTTGAAGGTTTTGTTTACTGAACAGCGAATCCTTATACAACAGGTAAGTTTTCTGGTACTGGTAAGCCTCTTTAAAATTTCCCAGGTGGAATGCTGCATCATGCAAACGCAAATAGATATCATGTAGCAGAATAATATTACCGGTTTTTTCAGCTGAACCAGCAGCTTTCTCCAATACCCCATACCTGCTTCGCTGGTCGCCATTTTTTTCATAGCAGTCCGACAGAACCAGTGCGCCACCGATAAAGGTGTTGATATCATTGCTTCGTTCCGCGTATTCCATCGACAACCTTGCATTGGAAATAGCCAGTGCGGTATTGCCCATTTCAAGATGGGCAAGTGCATTGGAATAATATGCAGTAGAAAGAACACTGCCGGAAAAACTGAACCTGTTGAGGTAGTGCGAAAGTTGCAAAGCTTCTTCAGCCAGCGGCAGCGCCTTTGCAGGCTGCTTCATTTTAGAATAAGTGTCACTTAATTCGGTCAATGACTCAATAAGATACACAGTGTCTTTGGCCCTCCTGAGGTAATCAACCGATTTAACCAGGTAAGCTACAGCCTTATTAAAATCATTGGAGTTCTGGTGAAGCACACCGATATAGCAATAGGTACTTCCCAGTGAAGAAAGGTAAGGGGTGTTTTCCAGCAGTTGGGCCGATTGCATATAAATTTGAATAGCGCTATCGCGATGACCCAGGAAATCGTAAATTGTACCGATCACGTTCATACACTGTGTGGCCCTGTTGATCATACCAATTGCTTTCAGGTTACCGGCAGCACGGCTATAGGCATCGATGGCCACCTGGTATGTTCCCTGCTGTCCATTGATATAGCCAACTCCCATCCAGCCCTGGCCTGCACCTTTCTGGTAATTGATTTTGTTACTTATACTGATGACTGTATCAAACAGGTCTTCTGCTGCAACCGGGTCTATATCCATAATATCTCTGCCATAATCGATAAGTTTCTGCACCTTAACGGTATCATCCTTTAGGGATAGCAGTTGCTGCAGATCCGCATCCTGGGCATTTACCGGCAGATAAAACAACCAGCCCAGCATAAATGCGATCAATGTTCTGGTCATGGGTTCAAGGCTTTGAAATGATAGGTTGGCAATATAGGATTTTGATCAGAATGGGCTGGGTAATTGGGAAGAAGGGAGAAATGACAAGAAGAGCGCAGGAATCGAATGCTGACCAGCTGAAAGGAAAAAAGGGCAATTACAAATGAATTGCCCTTGTCCATATAAAAAACCCCACACGGATTTTAGAATTTAACGGTCAGTCCCAGCTGTAATGGTGAAATACCATATCCCAGTTCAGCATATGCACCAAAATTATCGCTGAACATATAACGGCCGCCGGCATGAAGATCAAATACAATGTCTCCACCATTGCTGTCCCAGTCGTATTCATCTTCTCCACCCAGGTCACCTTTGTATTTGAAGCTATAATGCCTATACATTAATCCAGCGCCTGCATAGAGGTCCAGCTTGGGATTATCAAGGCTCATCAGTTCATTAAAGTGATAAGATGCCCTTGCACCGAACATCATGTAAGTATATCTCCAGTCGGAAGCATACTTCCTGGTAATATAACCGAAGGTTGCACCAGCAGTGATGTTCTTATGGAATCCATGTTCGAAAGAAGCGATGATGGGAAGACCACCGGTACCACTTAATCCGTAGCTTCCAAGGCCGATACCTGCGTTCAGTAAATTAACACCTTTTACATCGGTGAAATCTTTGCCATCCTGGGCAAATGCACTGTTTTCAAAGAATAAGGCGAACAGTAAACCTGCAGTTAGTAAAATGTACTTTTTCATTGTTTTGATAGTTAAAAATTTTGAATAAGGTTAATGGTTAATGATTTAGGTACTGGTTTTTATTATGGACGATCTGTTTTTTTACTGGTGCAAAACTATTATGAGTAATAAGCATTTTCATTTGTAATTACACGCATTTATCAATCTCAGTAGAACTACTTAATTATAGGGCAATTTTGAAAGTGCTGCCTACAGTTTAATGAATTCAACCCTGCGGTTTTTAGCCTTACCTTCTTTTGTTTTGTTATCCGCGACGGGCGTTGCTTCACCCTTTCCATCGGTCTGCATCCTGGAGGCGTCGACCTGGAAATGCTCTTCCAGCAAGGCTTTAACGGCTGCCGCACGCCGTTTTGATAGTTCAAGATTTTTATTATCATCACCATCACTATCGGTGAAGCCCGTGATCTTTACCTTCAGCGATGGATTATCCTGCAATACTTTCGCGATCTCCCTGATCACACCATTGCTTTCCGGTTTTATTTTATCTGAATTCACATCAAAGAGAATTCCATTGGTCACCAGCCTGCCTTCCGTCATAAGTTTATTCCTGATATCAGGTGCGCCCTGTGCAATTCTTACATTTCCAATATATACACCAACCTGTTCTTCTTCATAATAACAATCCGTCACTTCAAGTGCAAGTCGGTTAAAGGCCATTGAAGGAGGTATTGCCTGGGGTATATCATATATTTTTTCTCCATTGATCCAAAGCCTGAATCGTTGTTTTTGAACCCACATGGATACATGAAATGGGGTGTGAAAATATTCACTTAGTTTACGGAACCCTTTATTATCGCTATTAAAATATTCTTCGCCTTCCTTCCTGCTGCTTAAGGATATGGTTGAACTTCCTTCATCACCCGGGGCCATGGTAACCATCACATGAGGGTCATTGTAAGGATCATTTACATATTGATGTCCATCCTTATCCTGCGCAGGCGTTTGCACCAGTTTGAAACTGATATTTGGATAAACATAACCCTCGGCCTTGAAAGAAATGATCATATCGAATTCGGCGGTAAAATTTTCAGGCATGGACTTAATCAATGGAGAAATAAAATGACTTTTATGGAAAAGCCTTAACCAGTTTCCCTGCTGCCCTTTGAGCGTTACTACTTCACCCCTGTTATTTGTAGCCCATAGCATGGGAAACTCACCAATGGCATCCTGTGAAAAATCTTCGGCATATACCAGATCTGCACCGGGAATAAAATCGAACCTCGAATAACTTTCGATGGCTGCAGTTTTACCTGTTGCAGCATCATCGCCTGCTTCGGGTTGTGCGAATAATAAAGCGGGAATCGAAAGAAGTATGGAAATGAAAAACAGTTTCATTGTATTAATATTTTTATGGGTCTTTTATTTTAAGGTGGCCAG
>JAEWIW010000024.1 GCA_023386855.1 Bacteroidota bacterium
AGATGCACCTGTATTATCTTCCCGAAAAGAGCCGCTTAAGGAACTTGCGCAGTTTCTTGTTCAACGAGAATACTGACCGGTAAAATTTTGCCAGCGGATCGCCAGTACCTATACCGGAGAAATTCTGGTAAAAATAGTTTTCTGATTTTATGGAATGTTTCATTCGCCTCATATTTCATCATAAAATTCAGACTTTTGCAAATCCCGGGAAATGAGTATTGCCGTAAGCTTTTTTGACTTTGCTCACTTCTCAAATTGACTTGATTTATTTTTATTTATATTAACTGCTTAAACTGCTGTAAATAATGTCGAGGTCTCTGTTTAGAAAAAAATCAATCGACCGGATCATCAAGGATGCTGAAGAAAGCATTGATATGGGGCATCATACCGGGTTGAAAAAAATATTGAATGTCAGGGACCTGACCTTTATGGGAATTGCCGCCGTAGTGGGTGCAGGTATCTTTTCTACTATTGGCTCTGCAGCCTTCAATGGAGGGCCGGGGATTTCCCTTCTATTTGTATTAACCGCGGTAACCTGCGGTTTTTCTGCTTTATGCTATGCTGAATTCGCCAGCAGGGTTCCTATTTCCGGCAGCGCATATACATATGCGTATGTAAGCTTTGGTGAGATCATCGCATGGATCATTGGATGGGCGCTGATCCTGGAGTATGCTATTGGGAACATCGTGGTAGCCATTTCCTGGAGCGGGTATTTCAACAACCTTTTAGTAGCGCTGGGCATCCATCTTCCTCCCTGGCTCACCGCTGACCCCGGAACAGCTTACAATGCTTACTCCCAGGCACAACTTGCATTGGCTGCCAACCAGCCACTGACACCCAGTTTGCAGTTTGCACTGGATGCCTGGAACAGTGCACCAAGATTGGGCGATAAAACCATTTTCATCAACCTGCCTGCATTTATTATTGTTGTACTGGTAACCATTCTTACCTATATCGGCATCAGGGAGAGTAAGAAAACTACCAATGCCATGGTGGTCTTCAAACTGGCGGTGATCGTATTTGTGATCATACTTGGATTCTTTTTCGTTGATACCAATAACTGGAGTCCCTTCATGCCCAATGGAGTTGAAGGAGTGTTAAAAGGAGTGTCGGCCGTGTTCTACGCCTATATTGGCTTTGATGCCATCTCTACTACTGCAGAGGAATGTAAGAACCCCCAGCGTGATCTTCCCAAGGGAATGATCTATTCACTACTGATCTGTACAGGGCTTTATATTCTTATCGCCCTCGTATTGACGGGGATGGTAAGTTTTGAAAGCCTGAATGTTCCTGATCCGCTGGCGGAAGTTTTCGATAAGGTTGGACAAAGCTGGATCAGTTATATTGTCAGCATCAGTGCGGTGGTAGCTACTACCAGCGTTATGCTTGTATTCCAGCTGGGGCAGCCCAGGATCTGGATGAGTATGAGCCGCGATGGATTGTTACCAAAGATCTTTTCCAAAGTGCATCCAAAGTTTCATACTCCTTCTTTTTCAACAATTGTAACCGGTGTTTTGGTAGCCGTTCCATCATTGTTCATGCAAAGCTCGCTGATGACCGATCTTACCAGCATTGGAACCCTGTTTGCCTTTGTGTTGGTTTCCGGTGGTGTGCTTATGCTGCCCAGGATCGCCGACTCACAGCGTAAAGGATTTAAATTACCCTACGTGAATGGTAAATTCATTGTTCCCATAATGTTCATCTTAATGCTGTTTTTCTTTTGGGAAAGAATACAACATTCATTTTCTCATCTCAGGGAAGACAGCCTGACGGAAGTATTATTCCTGGTATTTGTGCTGCTGGCATTTATCATGTCATTGCTTACTTTCCTTCGAAATTATTCGCTGATACCGGTGTTGGGTGTAATGTTCTGTTCTTACCTGCTGATCGAGATTCCGGCCATATCATGGATCTGGTTCTTTGCGTGGATGGGCATTGGCCTTTTCATTTATTTTATTTATGGATACCGGAACAGCAAGCTTAAAACTGGTATAATGGAGAAGAACGTGTAAGCTATTGATGTGCGTTCAATTTCTTTCTGATTCCCAATGCAGATAACTATTTTTGCACCATGAAATTCCAGGTAGGAGATACGGTATTAGTGTTGCATTCCAATGAAGAGGGACAGGTGATTGATATCATAAACGAGAAAATGGTGATGGTTGAAGTCAGGGGTGTAAAATTTCCTGCATATACCGACCAGCTCGACTTCCCCTACTTTCATCGTTTTACTAAAAAGAAAGTAGTGGCCGAGCCGGCAAAGCCAAAACAGTTTATCGACCAGGTACCAAAGGAAAAGAAGAAGCCTGTTGAGAAAGTGGTGGATGGTGTATGGATGACATTTATTCCTGTTTTTACTTCGGATGAATTTGGTGATGATATTGTGGAGGAACTGAAAGTTCATATTGTTAATCGCACTGAAAGAGGTTATAAGTTTACCTATACGGTTTATTATCTGGGAAACCCCGATTTCCAGCTGGTAAACCAGATCCTGCCTTTTGAAGATTTTTATGTTCATGATGTTCCATTCGAGAATCTGAACGATAATCCCAACTTCGCCATTGAATGGTCGCTTATTAATGAAGAAAAAAATAAGGAACCTTATTATGAAACTTCATTGAAGCTGAAAGGCAAGCAGATATTCAATCGTATCGAAGAATTGAAAATAAAAGGTGAAGCTACATTCAGCTACAGGTTGTTTGATGAATATCCTAACCTTACCGTGAAAGATGAGCCACCGTTGGTTGATCTTTCGAGGCTTGCCAGTGCAGGGTTCAAGGTTTACCCCGCAGGTTCTGCGAGGAAGCACCTGGACCCGCCAAAATATGAAGTGGACCTTCATATTGAGAAGCTTTCAAAGGAACATTCACACATGAACAATTTTGAAAAGCTGACGCTCCAGTTAAGAACCCTGGAAAAAGAACTTGACCTGGCGGTTGCCCACCACCAGTCGTCCCTGATCGTCATTCATGGGGTAGGTACAGGGAAGTTAAGGGATGAAGTGCATGAAATATTGAGAAGCAGGAAGGATGTAAAGTCCTTTATTAACCGTTACCATCCTGCCTATGGATACGGGGCAACGGAAATATATTTTAAATAAAACTACAGGCCGAACTATCGCTCTTTTATAAGGGAGGAAAGTCCGGACAGCATAGAGCAATGTACCGGTTAAGCGCCGGGTCCCTTCTGGGAACAGATAGTGCCACAGAAAATTACAGCCATGGGTGATGTTCATGGTGATGGTGAAAACGTAGGGTAAGAGCCTACGACGCCTGCAGGTAACTGTTGGCGTGGGTAAACCTTGCATGCTGAAATGCCATGTATACCAGCGTTTGAGGGCTGCTCGTCCGAATCTTGTTGCGCTGGGTGGGTAGGCAGATAGATCCGTTCAGTAATGGGCGGGCCAGATAAATGATAGTGTTGGAACAGAATCCGGCTTACGAGCCTGTAGTTTTTTTAGAAAACGGAATACGAAATACAAAATACGAAATACAGGGCCGGGGGCCGGGGAATACAAAAAACGAAATACCAAATACGAAATACGAAAAACGAAAGGCCGTGGACAGGGGAATACAAATGCGAATAGAAATACAAAATACGAAAGATTAGAGGGGGAGAAAAGTTAGGCGATGAAAGCTTCTTTCATGATGCCGATAAGGTTCATTTCGATCATCTTTTGAGCAAGATGGATCATATTGGCGAATGCCTTTGCGTGGGAGATACCGTGGCCAATGACCACTGGTTTGGAAACACCTAAAACAGGGGTTCCGCCATATTCTTCAAAATTGAATTGTTCTAGGTAGGGATGACGGATATCTTTTGCTTGCGTGATATCATAAAAAGATTCCGCCAGCTTTAAAATGATATTGCCGGTAAAGCCATCGCAGACCATCACATCAGCTTTGTCCTGGAGAATGTCACGCCCTTCAACGTTACCAACGAAATTGATCTTGTTATTTTCCTTTAGAAGGGGATAGGTGGCCTGGGCCAGGATATTACCTTTCCCTTCTTCTTCCCCAATATTGATCAGTGCAACCCTTGGATTGTTGATACCAAGAATATGCTGGGCATAAAGAGAGCCCTGTATGGCAAACTGGTTAAGGTGTTCAGGCTTGCAGTCAGAATTAAGACCAACATCAAGCAATACACCGGTTTTGCCGTTCTCTTTAGGAATGATGGTGGAAATGGTTGGCCGGAGCACTCCTTCAAGCGCTTTAATTGAATACATCGCACCTACCAGCATGGCGCCGGTATTCCCTGCACTCAAAAAAGCATCCGATTTGCCGGAAGCCAGTAAATGAAATCCAATGCCAATGGATGAATTCGGCTTTTCTTTCAATGCACGGGTGGGAT
>JAEWIW010000041.1 GCA_023386855.1 Bacteroidota bacterium
GCAAGCCATTGTTTTGCATATGCCCTGGCAGCGGTAATGGTTTCTTTACCCGCCCGGAAACAGTATTTCCATGTTCCATCTTTCTCTTCCAGTGAAGGGTCGGCGAAGTACATACGGTTTCCTTTCTTCACCAGCTGAGCATTGAAGTTCATGTCGGCTGTGAATTCCAGGAAATTGACCAGTCTTCGCCTGATGAGTTCCTTAACGGATGCAGGATAGGCTTCTTCCCAATATTTCAGGTCTTCGGAAGCAAACTGGCTTTCCTGTTCACTAACCTCGGTGGCATCTTCAACTGCATCCCTATGCATGGGATCTTTGGGATCCTTCAATGCCTTTAATTGCCTGGTGATCTGCTTCAGCGTTTCTTCATAAAGCTTTCTCATATCGCCCGTGGTTTCCTTCATATCTTCTTTCGTGGTTTCCAGGTCGTGTTCCAGCGTTTCTATTTTTGCCTTGATTTTATCTTCCGGTGATTCAACTCCCTTTGGCTTTGCTTCTTCGCGTGCGGCAAGGTATTGTTGCTCAAATGAAGGTGTTGCGGTATAGGCCTTGATATAATCACCTATTTCTTTTACAGCAGCTTCTCTTTGACCAAGCGCAAGCTTTTTCATCATTGAGGTAGAAGGAAAACTAAGTGTGCCCTGCTCAAAGCTGCTGAAGATATATTCCTTCGCGGTTTGCTCCTGCACACCAAGCTGCCTGAAGATATCCTGGTAGTGACGGATGGTTTTAAAGGCGAAAGCTCCCATCAGCAAGAGGAAAGCCAACGCCAGGAATAAAAACTTTTTCATTGTTCGTGTGTTAATGGTTATGGTGCAAAACTATATTGCCCCTACAGCCCGCTTCTACGTAGAGTTACTGAGTTTATAAAATAAGGAATAAGTAAAATGAGAGAGGTATCATGAAAAGAAGAGAAATTAAAATTTGAGGCTTTTTCTCAAAAAATTATTTTTTTCCCGGAAAAGATATATTTTGGTATGTCCATACATGCAGACATATTCTTTGACTTTATCCCAGGATGAACAGAAGGATCGCATGAATGGTAAAAAAGCGGAAATTTTATTATTATATATGTACGGACATTCATACATGTCCACTAACGATTTACTCATCCCTAATTAAACACAGATGAACTTGCCAAACAAGCTTGCTGCCCTCTGTATGATTCTTATGTGCTGCCTGTCCATTCTGGATGCATCGGCACAGGATCGTAACAGGATCACCGGCACGGTTACCTCCTCCACCGGTTCCCCTCTTACCGGGGCTTCGGTTGCACTTAAAGGTTCCAACCTATCAGTAATGACCGACGAGAACGGTAACTTCAGTATCAACGCTCCCTCCACCGGTGAACCAACGCTGGTGGTTTCTTTTATCGGCTATATCACCCGGGAGATCCCGGCCAGCCGTAACGCTCCCAACGCCATCCGCCTGAATGAAAACCCGGGCGAACTGAATACCGTGGTAGTGGTAGGTTATGGAACCCGCAAAAAAAGTGATCTTACCGGCTCGGTGGTTTCCATCAAGGCCGAGGAACTCAGGGCCGTACCGGTTACCAGCCTCGACCAGGCCATGCAAGGCCGTGCTGCTGGTGTACAGGTTACCCAGATCTCCGGTAAACCCGGTGCTGAAACTTCTATCCGCATACGCGGAACAAGTTCCATCAATGCCGGTAATGAACCGCTATATGTAATTGATGGTATGCTCATCAACAGCGATGGTGGCGATGTAAGCGTCGGTGGAACAAGAGGCCCAAGGTTAAGTCCCCTTTCTTCCATAAACCCCAGCGACATTGAATCGATTGAGATCCTTAAAGATGCTTCCGCAACAGCCATCTACGGATCAAGAGGCGCCAATGGTGTAGTACTGATCACCACCAAGAGAGGTAAGGCAGGAAAAGGCATCATCACTTTTGAAACTTATTATGGAGTGCAGCAGGTGGCAAGAAAACTCGACCTGCTCAATGCTGCACAATTTGCCGACCTGGTAAATGATGCCAAGCTGAATGCTAACCAGACCCCCGTGTATGTAAATCCACCAAACCTGGGCGCTGGTACCGACTGGCAGGACCAGATCTTCCGCAACGCAGGCATGACCAATTACCAGCTGTCCTTTTCAGGTGGTGATGAAAGAACAAAATATGCCATCTCTGGCTCCTATTTCAACCAGGACGGTATTGTGGAGAATTCAGATTTCAAACGCTATTCCTTCAGAGCTAACCTGGAAAGAAAAGTAACCAGCCGTCTTACCCTTGGCAATACATTTTCTTATTCAAAGATCAATACAACGGGTGTTCTTACCAATGCAGGAACCATCGTTCCCGGCGTAGTGAGTTCAGCCATTCTTTTCAATCCTGTATTACCAGTGTATGATTCAACCGTGAATGGTGGATATACTTTTGAGAACGACAGGGGCAAGATCCTTGGCAACCCATATGCTGAAGCACGTGAATTCACATCCACTACCATTCTTTCGCGCGTGCTGGGCAATGTTTACCTGAACTACCAGTTACATAAGAACCTTGAATTCAGGACCAACTTCGGCATTGATAATTTCTCCAATGAAGAAGGAAGCTTTGGTCCCAACTTCCTCAAAAGAACAGAAGCAAGTAAAGGTGAAGCAACACTGGGTACAACCAATGGAATGACCTGGCTGAATGAAAATACCCTTAACTATAATAAAACGTTTGGTGGCAAGCATGCAGTGAATGCACTGGCAGGATTTACCATGCAGAAATTCCGCAACGACAAACTGTTTGTGTATGCATTTGAATTCCCTGATAACCGAACCGGCTACCACAATATCGCTTCAGCGCTTAAGCCTCAAAAGCCCTTCAATGCTGAATCTTCCTGGAGCATGGTTTCTTACCTGGGAAGGCTGAACTATACCTTCGATAACAAATACCTCTTCACCCTTACAGGACGTGTGGATGGATCATCCAAGTTCTCGGAAGGTAAAAAATATGGTTTCTTCCCATCGGGTGCCTTTGCATGGAGGGTTTCAAATGAACGCTTCATGGAAAATATCGAATCCATCAGCGACCTGAAATTCCGCGTCAGCTATGGTATCCTGGGTAACCAGG
>JAEWIW010000090.1 GCA_023386855.1 Bacteroidota bacterium
ATAATGGGCTCTGTAACAAAGACCATGGCAGGACATCCTTTGAATGCATATTATGGTTACCGGATGGAAGGAATTTACCAGAACCAGGCAGAGATCGAAAAGCATCTATTTGGAACGGTAAGTCCAAATGAAAAGCCCGGTGATATAAAATTCCAGGATGTTGATGGAAACGGTATCATCAATGATATGGATCGTGTTTTCATCGGAAGTCCCATTCCAAAGCTTACTTATGGATTAAACTTATCTGCATCCTATAAAGGATTTGATCTTTCCGTTTTGTTCCAGGGTGTGCAGGGCGTTGACAGGTATAACGATTCAAAGAAGATCCTCGATTATGATACAAGACCTTTTAATCATACCACGCGCGTATTGGGAAGCTGGAATGGTGAAGGTTCAACAAATGAAATTCCACGTGTAAGCTTTACCGATAATGGAAGCAGTAAAGTATCAAGCATATTTATTGAAGATGCTTCTTACTTCAGGATGAAGAATATTGAATTGGGTTATTCACTTGCAGGAGTGAAGAGAATGAATATTGGTATCAGCCAGATCCGTGTATATGTGTCGGCACAGAATGTGTTCACCATTACCAATTATACAGGAATGGATCCTGAATCTGTTGACCTGATGGATATGGGAACCTACCCGCAGTCGAGGGCTTTTATTTTTGGTATCAATGCTAAGTTTTAATCCACAAAAAAATTATTATGAAAAAGATATATTATTCAATTATGATGATGTCGCTGTTCATCATAGCGGGATGCAAGAAGGACCTGTATAAGGATCCTATTGGGTTATTGACCCCCGACCAGGTAAATACGGATCCTACACTGAATTCAGTGAAGGGGTCGGTAACTTCTTCTTACCAGATGTTATCCAGCACATTGAATTTGATAGGAGAATGGGGATGGGATGATGGTACAGTTCTCCGTAATGATTTCATATTGCAGGATATGGCATCTGATGACATGCAAAAGAAATGGAACCCTGATGGTGACCAGGCATGGATGGATGATGTAAGCAATTTCAGGTTCACGGCAAATAATGGTGCTTTCAACGGGATCTGGAGTTACGATTATGAAGGTATTGCAAGATGTAACCTTGCCATCAGTTACCTGACCGATCAGCAGATCATTGACAGGATTGGAATGGATGCAGCCATGAAAGACAGGTTGCTGGGAGAAGTATATTTTCTCAGGGCGTTCTATTATTTTGATCTCGTAACAAACTTCGGGGATGTTCCTATGCTTACAGCTCCGTTGAAGAATTTTGCTGAAGCCTACGAGGTTGCTAAAAGAGTTCCTGCAGAAGAAGTGTGGAATTTGATCAGTACTGATCTGGCTTCTGCAAGACAAATGTTGCCTAACTCCAAATATTCAGATGATACAGAAAGATGGCGTGCTTCAAAGGGCGCTGCGATTGCCATGCAAGCCAAGGTTGCTTTATTTCATAAACAATACCAGGAAGTGATCGATAATGTAGAAGCATTAAAGGCCCTGGGCTTTTATGAACTGGATGATAACTACTTTGACAATTTCGCGATCAGTAAAGAATTCAATGAAGATGAAGTGATCTTCGCTTATAACCATGAATCACAAAAGAACCCCAGGAATGGAAATGGGTTATGTGCGTTGCTGGGCTGGGGCTTTGTTGCGCCAACGCAGGATTTCCTGGATGAATTTGAACCTAATGACCCGCGGTTGCTGTATACGGTGGATGTAAGTGAACAGGCCGTATACAAGTTGCTGGGAGAAACAAATACCTCTAATAAGGGTAATGATGATGCTGCAAGCAATAAAGTGTATATCCGTTATGCCGATGTATTGTTATGGGAAGCAGAAGCAAAGCTTGAACTGGGAGATTATGCGGGTGCAATAGAGATTATTAATCTCGTAAGGGAAAGGGCAAGAAATACGGTTACTATTGATGGAACCATGCCTCCGGCCAATACCTTGCCCGACAGGCCCGCATCTACTGATAAGGCAGAGGTGACCAACTGGCTTCGCCATGAACGCCGTGTTGAACTTGGCTTTGAAGGGCATCGCTTTAATGATCTCAAACGATGGAATATTGCTAAAGAGGTGCTAACAGCAATGGGTAAGAATTTCCAGGACAAGAATTATTTATATCCAATTCCACAGGGTGAGATCGATAAATCGGGTGGCTCCATTACACAGAACCCTGGGTATTAATTAACCCTTTTATATCGGTTTCTTCAGCAAACCGGAAATCCCATTTATTTCAAGGAGGCAAGCCTGGCTTGCCTCCTTTTTTATGAAAAAAAATTTAAAACTAATTTGGTTTATAATATAAACTAGTTTATTTTGTTTTTCAATTCAGTTTTATGGACCGCATTCTTTTCATATGTTTCCTGTTGGCCACCTATTCCGGGCTTGCACAAACTTCTATTACTGGCATTGTGAAAGACAATAAAAGCCGGTCCATACCCGGTGCAAGCATATCCATAAGGAACAGTTATGATGGTGCCACTGCAGATTCGCTGGGAGCCTTTCATTTTACCACTAATGAAAAAGGCAGGCAGGTTATAGAGGTTACTGCAGTTGGATTTACTCCTTTAGAAATGGAACGTGAAATGAACGGTTCCGAACTGGTTTTAAATATAGTGCTTAAAGAACTGGCCAGTGAATTGAATGCCGTAGTGATTACGGCAGGCGCTTTTGAAGCCAGTGATACAAAGAGGGCGACTGTTTTGACTTCACTCGATATTGCCACTACAGCCAGTGCCAACGCCGATGTAACTTCTGCATTAAAAACCCTCCCCGGTGCACAGCAGGTGGGGGAAAGCGAGGGTTTATTTGTGAGGGGTGGAACCGCCTCGGAAACAAAGGTTTTTATCGATGGTACACTGGTAAACAATTTTTTTCTCAGCAGTGTTCCTGACCTGGCACAAAGAGGACGTTTTTCTCCTTTTTTATTCAAGGGAACAGTATTCAGTTCAGGTGGTTATTCCGCTTTATATGGACAGGCGCTTTCTGCAGCTGTAATTCTTGAATCGGTTGACCTGCCCGACCGGACCTCTGCAACCGCTGGAATTTCAACTGTTGGAGCGAATGCCGGCTACCAGCATCTTGCCGCAAACAAGAAAAGCAGCTGGGGTGTATCGTATAATTTTACTCACCTGGGTGCCTATTTTTCATTGGTTGCCCAAAGACCCGATCATTTCAGGATACCGGTCTTTCATAATGGGGATGTGAACTTCAGGATTAAAACTTCTAAAACAGGCATACTGAAATTTTACAGCTATTTCAACTTCAGTAACCTTGGGATCAGGCGCCCGGATATCGATTCAATGAACCTTAAGGATGCCTTTTCACTATATAACGGTAATGTATATGCGAACTTATCATACAAGGAAAAGATTGCCAACAATACCAGGCTTAATATCGGGGTAGCCTATAGTAATAACCTTGACAGGATCAGGCAGGAACTCCAGGACCAGGACAATGAACCTGTCAGTTTGGAGGTGGAACCTTACCATTCAAAATCATTTCGACTTGACAGTCGTGCCCATATGATTTCCGTTAAACCGGTCGTTGAAAGAAGGTTTGGTGCGCTGAGTGCAATTCGCGCAGGGATGGAATATATTGCTTTCCGAAACAATAATGCGTTTTCATCGCAGGTGGTACAAGGAGCGACATTAAAAGCAAATGATGATTTTCTTGCGGGTTTTGCTGAATCAGATATATACCTGACAAATGAGTTTGCTGCAAAAGCAGGTGCCAGGTTTGAGCATTCTTCCCTCCTGGGCAGGTCAAATATTGCCCCGAGAATTTCATTGGCTTACCGGCTTGGATTGAAAGGCCAGGCATCTTTTGCCTATGGGTTATTTTACCAGCAACCGGAAAAAGAATATTATTTAAGAGGGCTACAACTTCCATCAGCTTCTTACCAGGAAGCCACCCATTATATTTTGAATTATCAATGGCTTAGTACTAATCATACTTTTAGGGCTGAGCTCTTCAACAAGAATTATGATGGGTTAATGAAAACAAATTTTGCTGAAGACATCTCGCTTCCTGATACCTTGTTCAATAGGGGAGGTGGTTATGCCCGTGGAATTGAATTATTCTGGCGTGATAAAAAATCACTCAAAGGGGTTGATTACTGGGTTTCGTATTCTTTCCTGGATTCCAAGCGAAATTATTTGAATTATCCTTTCGAGATGGAGCCCACCTTTATGGCAAAGCATACATTCAGTATTGTAGTGAAAAAGTTCTTTACTCCATTAAAAACGCAGTTCAATGCGTCTTATACTTTTGCCAGCGGACGACCTTATTATAATATTGTAAGAGCCGGAAACAAACCAATGATTGACGACCAGGGCAGGACCATTCCTTACCAGGAT
>JAEWIW010000108.1 GCA_023386855.1 Bacteroidota bacterium
ATTCAATCCTGTTGCCTTTAATGCAGAAGAATGGGTGGGCAATGCAAAGAATGCAGGAATGCAGTATATCACTTTTATCACCAGGCACCACGATGGATTCAGTAACTGGGATACCAGGCAATCTG
The DNA here is from genome assembly GCA_023386855.1 of Bacteroidota bacterium. Taxonomy (GTDB): domain Bacteria; phylum Bacteroidota; class Bacteroidia; order Chitinophagales; family Chitinophagaceae; genus Flavitalea. The sequence goes on from JAEWIW010000108.1 coordinate 126, forward strand.
ACTGGAAGATCACCAATACTCCTTATGGAAAAGATGTACTGAAAGAACTTGCGGCTGAATGTAAAAAGCAAAACATAAAACTGTTCCTGTATTATTCCTTGCTCGACTGGTACCGCAGCGACTACCAGTATGAAACCGGCCGAACAGGACAGGGCACTGGTCGAACTGAAAAAAGCGACTGGAACAGTTATATCAATTTCATGAAAGCGCAGTTGACAGAGCTGTTGACCAACTACGGTGATATCGCCGGCATCTGGTTTGATGGTCACTGGGACCAACTTGAAAATGATCACAACAAACAAAGTGTATCCAAAGTAGATTGGAAATATGATGAGATCTATGGGCTCATCCATAAACTCCAGCCAGCTGCAATGATTGGAAATAATCATCACCTGATGCCGATCCCCGGCGAAGATTTCCAGATGTTTGAAAAGGATCTTCCGGGTGGGAATACCACTGGTTTTGGTGGGCAGGCGGTGTCGAAGCTTCCCCTGGAAACCTGCGAAACCATCAATGATTCATGGGGTTTCAATATCACTGACAGGAATTATAAATCGGTGAAAGATCTTGTTCGTTATGCAGTGAAAGCTGCGGGTTATGGAGCAAATTTTTTGTTGAATATCGGGCCCATGCCTGATGGAAGGATACAGCCTGAATTTACTGAAAGATTGAATGGATTGGGTGACTGGATGAAAAAGAATGGCAGCACTATTTATGGAACAAAAGGAGGATTTATGAAACCGCAGGATTGGGGTGCAATTACACAGAAGGGTAATAAAGTGTACCTGCATGTATTTGACCTGCCGGAAAAATTAATGATCAGGTTTCCTTATAAGATAACTGCTGCGAAGGAATTCAGTGGTGGGAAGAGCATCAGGTACCAGCTGCTTTCGGATGGCTATGTGGTTTTTGACCTCAAGTCCGTAAAGCAGCAGGACTTTGATACGATATTGGAAGTGGATATCCTACAATAGGGATATCGCTGTAACTAAAACTTTAAGAACCGAGTAAACTAAGGTTAGAAGCAGGGCGCCTGTAATGCCAACCCTCAAAACAATGTTGCCAATAGTGTGGCCATGTTCCAGTGGATGTTCAGTTTTCATAGGTAAAGTTTTTGATTAGGAAATCCATTAAAGGATGCTTCAAAGATAAGCAGCATTGAATTTCCAGGCAAGGTAATAGTACTAGTTCTCATTGCAGGAATTACGGTGCTGTATTTAATTGGCAAAGTAATTGCCATTGGGTTAACTTCATATTATTATAGATTACCTGTTATGTCAAACATCCTGATTATTGATGATGAAAAAGCAATCCGTAAAACTCTTACCGAAATTCTTTCCTATGAAGGCTATAAGCTGGAAGAAGCCAGTGACGGGGAAGAAGGTTTAAAAAAATTCAGGGAAAAGAATTTTGATGTAGTGCTTTGTGATATCAAGATGCCAAAACTCGATGGCATCGAATTCCTGGATAAAGCCAGGGAAATTAATCCAGATATTCCTGTTATCATGATCTCAGGTCATGGTACCATAGAAACCGCTGTTGAAGCGGTAAAAAAAGGCGCCTATGATTATATTGCCAAGCCACCGGATCTCAACAGGCTGCTGATCACCATCCGCAATGCAACGGATAAAACCAACCTGGTAACCGAGGCAAAAGTGCTTAAGCGCAAAGTGGCCAGGGTGGAAGAAATGATTGGCGAATCAGGACCCATTGTTCACATTAAAGAAACCATCGAGAAGGTTGCACCAACCGATGCAAGGATACTTATCACCGGCGAGAACGGGGTGGGAAAGGAACTGGTGGCCCGTTGGGTGCACGAAAAAAGTCATCGTGCAGAAGGACCATTGGTGGAAGTAAATTGTGCAGCCATTCCAAGTGAACTGATCGAAAGTGAATTGTTCGGCCATGAAAAAGGTTCATTTACTTCCGCCGTAAAACAGCGCATAGGTAAATTTGAACAGGCTAATGGAGGAACCCTGTTCCTTGATGAGATAGGTGATATGAGCCTTAGTGCACAGGCCAAAGTGCTGAGAGCATTGCAGGAGGGAAAGATCACCAGGGTTGGAGGGGATAAGGATATCAGCGTTGACGTAAGGGTGATCGCTGCAACCAATAAGAACCTGTTGCAGGAAGTGGAAGAAAAAAATTTCCGTCTTGACCTTTACCACCGTTTGAGCGTTATCATCATTCATGTTCCTTCACTTAATGATAGGAGGGATGACATTCCCCTGCTGGTTGATAAATTTCTTAACGATATCTGCGAGGATTATGGGATCGCTAAAAAACAGATAGATCCGGATGCTATCGCAGCACTCCAGAAACATAACTGGACGGGCAATATCCGTGAATTAAGAAATGTAGTGGAAAGATTGATCATACTATCGGGAAAGAATATTACGCTTCAGGATGTGGAAACCTATGTGATCCCCAAACGATAAACCTTATGAACCGGGTATATTGCATTAGCGGGCTGGGTGCGGATGAACGCGTATTCAGGCATATCCGGTTGCCAGGAGTGGAATTGAAATTCATTCAATGGCAGATGCCGGAGAAGGAAGAAACCATCGAACAATATGCCCGCCGCTTAATGGAACAGTTCGACCAGGAACCTTCAGTGATCATGGGTTTGTCATTTGGTGGCATGATGGCCATTGAATTGTCAAAGCTAATGCCTGTTAAACAGGTTGTGCTGATCTCCAGTGTCAAGAACCGGTCGGAACTTCCTTTCTGGATGAAAACAGGGGCGATTATTCATGCCGAAAAATTTCTTCCTAAAAAACAATTCAGCAGCATACCGGCCTTAAGAAAATTAAGACCTGTTCAGAATTATTTCCTTGGTGTTACTACCGAGGAGGAAAAAAAGATTGCTAATGAATACCGTGAAACCGTAGATCCTGTTTACCTCAAATGGTCGCTAAACAAGGTGTTCAATTGGAATAACAATACCATTCCCCCTTCACTGGTTCATATTCATGGCAGTAAGGATCATATCTTTCCGGTGAGTTACGTGAAGCCAACACATGTGATACAGGGTGGGGGCCATTTCATGATCATGAACCGTGCACCCGAGATCAATTCCATTCTACAGTCGGTATTAAGGTTTTAGCAAAACTTTCGCCCGGGAAATATATCATTGGGAATTAATATGGTATTTTTGCCCGAATCTTAAAATCCCTTTGATGAGTCCTCAAGACCTGTTTGTACTTATCGTTATTTCTCTTCTGATTGTTCTGCTGCCAGCCATAGGTTTGTATAAAATGTTCCCGAAAGCAGGAATTCCCGCCTGGAAGGCATGGGTTCCTTTCCTGAATACCTGGGAAATGCTTAAAGCCGCAAGGTTAAAAAAGCACTGGTTCTTTTGGCAATTCATCCCTGTTGCAGGCTGGTTCATCAGTTTATGGATACTGGTTGAATTCGTGAAGCTGTTTGGCAAATTCAAACTGATCGAACATGCCGCAACCGTTTTCTTTCCCTATATCTATCTTCCTTATATCGCTTATGGACAAAATGTGGCTTATGCTGGCCCCGAAGCGGTGAAGAAACATAAGAAAACTTCTACCCGCGAATGGATTGATGCAGCCATATTTGCAATTGTCGCCGCAACACTTATTCGCACATTCATCTTTGAAGCATATACGATCCCTACAGGATCGATGGAAAAAACATTGCTGGTAAATGATTTTCTTTTTGTGAGCAAACTCAGCTACGGACCAAGGATTCCCAATACCCCGCTGGCTGTTCCTTTTGTTCATCATACTGTTCCCTTCTTCAATTCAAAATCCTATACGGAGGCATTATCGTTACCTTATCGCCGGTGGTTCGAACATCCTGTGAAAAGAAATGATGTTGTGGTGTTCAATTTCCCCGCGGGTGATACCCTTACTAAGGAAAGAGATTCACAGGATCCCTATTATGATATCCTTCGCCGCGAAGAGCAGCAGCAGTATTATCTTTTGAAAGACCAGGTGAAAGATTCTGCCCAACTCGCTGCCCTGAGCAAACAGCGTGCAAGAGATATCGTTTGGGACCAGTACACCATCATTACAAGGCCGGTGGATAAAAGAGAAAATTATATCAAGCGATGTGTTGCCATAGCAGGTGATGTACTTGAAATAAAAGATGGGATACTGTATATAAACAATGAACCAGCATTTGTATCACCCACTTCTTCAACAGATCATTTTATTTTTACTGCAAGAAATAAAGTACTTACGGAAGAAGAATTAAGAGATGCTGGGATCAAACTTAACAGTGATGAAAGCTCTCCCGATTTTTCATTTGGCGGTGGAAATGTATACAGGATCAACCTTACAACATCCGAACTGGCCATCATGAAAACCATACCTGGCGTGGATTCTATCACCAGGGAAATTTCATCTGAACCGGTATTTCCTTATGACCCGCAGTTCAGCTGGACTGTAGATAATTTTGGTCCGTTATGGGTTCCGCAGAAAGGCAAAAGCATCGAGCTTACACCAAAGAATATTACGCTGTATAAAAGAGTGATCTCGGTTTATGAAGGGAATAAATGGGAGGAGAGAGATGGAAAGATTTTCATCAATGGAAAGGAAACCAACCAATATACTTTTAAGATGAATTATTACTGGATGATGGGTGATAACCGCCATCGTTCACAGGACAGCCGTTACTGGGGTTTTGTTCCCGAAGATCATATCGTGGGAGAAGCCTGGATGATCTGGATGAGTTATGACAAGGGCCTTCGCTGGAACAGGTTGTTCAAAAGCATTCATTAATCATTACATGAAAAAAGAACAGGTTTTTACATACGAAGAATTTGATTCCATTGAACAGCTTGAAGAGAAGGATGCTGCCTTATTGCGCGAAGCCAGGAATATCACCAGCAAAGCATATGCCCCTTATTCTCATTTCCAGGTGGGTGCTGCAGCGAGATTGAGTAATGGAAAAATTATAACAGGAACCAACCAGGAAAATGCTTCCTTTCCCGCGGGCCTCTGTGCTGAAAGGGTTTTGCTTTCTTCTATATCTTCACAATACGACAACCAGGCTATCGATACCATGGCCATCAGCTACAATTCAAGTATTGTTGATAGTGATCATCCTGTTGCACCTTGTGGTGTTTGCCGGCAGTCGCTTTCAGAATTTGAAGACAGGATGAAGCAACCCATCCGGCTGATACTGGGTGGAATGGAAGGAAAGATCATGATCATTAATGGGGCTGATATGTTACTCCCTTTTGCTTTTCACAGCAGTGACATGAAATAATAATAATACGCTGGCATTGTGTTGCGGACTTTTACCACACATGAACACAAATGTTATTATTGCTGGAGATTAACCACGACCCTGCCTGTAATTCCACCTGATAGAATGCGTTCAAAATAATTTTCGTTCAGCTCCTCAAGACTCACCTCAGTGCCAATGGCTTTAAGTTTGGATTGAATATTCAACCTGTTGTCAAAGCTTTCCCAGATGGCTTTCCGGGTTGCACCGGGTGTTTCTGCTGAACCTACACCAAGTAATGAAACGCCGTTAAGTATAAAAGGATAAACGGTGATGTCGAGGTTTGGCGAACCCACCAACCCCGTGCTCACAACACAGCCTTCCACTTTGCAGGCTTTTAAAAGCGTTTTCAGTGTATTGCCCCCAACAGTATCAATAGCGCCTGCCCATTGAGGGCGTAACAAGGCCTTACCACTCTGATCATCTACATACGACCGGGGTTCTATTTTTACAGCACCAAGAAACTGCAGGTATTCATGAACGTTAGTTTTACCCGTAACCGCTATCACTTCATAACCGAGCCTGGACAATAACGCTACCGACATACTGCCCACACCACCGGTGGAACCTGTAACAACGATAGGTCCATGCGAAGGGTCCATGCCCATTCGTTCCATCTTATAAATGGCATTGGCTGCGGTAAAGCCGGCCGTGCCAATGATCATGGTTTCCTTAAGACTGTAATGATCGGGTTTTCTTACTACCCAATGAGCGGGTACACGGATATATTCTCCATATCCACCTGCTGTATTCATGCCCAGGTCGTGGCCCGTTACCATCACTTCATCACCTGCGGCAAAATCAGGACTGCGGCTGATTTCTACGATGCCCGCTGCATCGATGCCAGGTGTATGAGGGAACTTTTTTGTGATCCCTTTATTTCCTGTTGCCGAAAGAGCATCTTTATAATTTAGTGATGAATAAAGCACTTTGATCAGTACTTCACCTGGAGGGAGGTCATCAATATTTCGTTCAATGATATTTCTTTTAAATGTTCCATCCGAAACTTCGGTTACCCACAGTGCACGAAAGCCCATAGCTATAAAATGATTTTGGTCGATTGAAATTAAAGTGTAAGACAATTAAAAGCCTATTAAAATAAGGTCTGGACACCATAGGCTATTTTGGTTTCAAGTTCCAGCAGCCACTTCTTTCTCCACAGGCCACCTGCATATCCGACAAGATCATTTTTTGACCCCACCACGCGATGGCAGGGCACAACGATGGCCAGTTTGTTACGGCCATTGGCCGAAGCTGCAGCACGAATGCAATTGGTGTCACCGAGCCTTCGTGCAAGGTCGAGATAGCTGATTCTTTTCCCAAAGGAAATATTCATCAATTCATTCCAAACCCTTTGCTGGAAACTGGTTCCCTGCTGTGATACAGGAAAATCAAATGTTCTTCTTACCCCCTGGAAATACTGGATCATTTCTTCCGTACACTGGATTGCAATTGCAGGCAGAACGATGGATTCCGGTGTCCACTGGTCATTGTTGTCAACAAAGCTGATCTCGGAAATGAACTGTTCATTTCCTGAAATTTTCAGGTTGCCAATAGGAGAGCGGTAGTAGGTAATGAAGGATTCCATGGATATCCAATTTAAGTAACAAGTTTTACAAATGCCAATTTTATCGTTAACTTCCAAACTCAATCCTTCTTCAGGATTTAATTTATACTTAATCAATAAACGATATTAAATGAAACGTTCAGCAACTGCCGTTTGGAACGGCTCGGGAAAAGAAGGTACTGGAAAAGTTAACAGCCAGAGTGGATTGTTCTCCAATGCAAATTATTCTTACCATTCAAGGTTTGAAGATGGGCCGGGAACCAATCCTGATGAATTGATCGCCGCCGCGCATGCGGGATGTTTTAGTATGAAGCTGAGTTTTGTTTTGGGCGCTGCAGGGTTTGAACCTGAATCTATAGAAACCAATTGTGCCATAACCCTGGAGAATGGTGCTATCACCAATTCTCATTTAACGGTGAAGGCAAAAGTGCCTGGAATTGATGAGCAGAAGTTCCAGGAATGCGCAAAGGATGCCAAGGAAAACTGCCCGGTGAGCAAGGCATTGAATATGGATATCACCATGGAAGCCTCACTGTCATAAATTCACTACGATTGCCCATATAAATGAAACAGGAAAACGAACAATCTGTACA
>JAEWIW010000120.1 GCA_023386855.1 Bacteroidota bacterium
ACTACATACTGTACATGCGCCCTTGTGGTAACTACCCCTGCACCGATCCTGAGGGTAGGAGTGATCTTGGATGTTCCCTTGCTGGTCATGGATTGTACGGCACATATGGCTTTACCGCCGGGCGACAATACTGCCCCACGCATAAAATCCATTTGTCCGCCTACTCCCGAGAACATGCTGATGCCTATACTGTCGGCGCAGATCTGGCCGGTGAGATCAATTTCTATCGCGGAGTTAATGGCCACCACCTTAGGATTTCTTCTTATCACCGAAGTGTCATTAACATAGGAAATATCCATCATCATCACTTCAGGGTTATCATCCATGAAATCATAAAGGCGGTTGGTACCCATAGCAAATCCTGAAACGATTTTGTAAGGCATCACTTTTTTCTGCGAACCATTGACCACTCCTTTTTCAATAAGGGGCAATAAACCTTCAGAGAACATTTCGGTATGAATGCCAAGGTTCCTGTGATCATGCAGGCAGCTTAATACTGCGTTGGGGATACCGCCGATTCCCATCTGCAATGTTGAGCCATCTTCAATGATGCCTGCAATATGTTCACCGATCATGGTTTCCTCTTCATTGGGTTGTCCAACCTGCATTTGATAAATGGGTTCATCCACTTCCACGCAGGCATTGAACCTGCTGATATGTATAATGCCATCGCCCATGGTCCTGGGCATATGGGGGTTGATCTGTGCAATAATGGTATGTGCTGTTTCAAGTCCTCCCACCATGATATCCACCGAAGTTCCCAATGAACAGTATCCATGTTTATCAGGTGGAGAAACATTCAGTAATACCACATCAAGCGGCATCGTTCCACTACGGAATAAGCAGGGGATATCACTTAAGAAAACAGGGTTGTATTGGGCACTTCCGATTTGCACATACTTGCGCATATTGGATCCTATAAAGAAAACATTGGTCCTGAAACTCCTGTTGTATTCAGGTTTCGCGTAATCACAAAATCCTTCGGTATGAATATGCACCACTTCAACATCCCTGAGTTCACCGGCCCTTGCCGTCATTGCTTTCAATAATGCCTGTGGTGTTGCGCAGGCGCCCTGTACAAGAACCCTGTCGCCCGATATAATGAGTTTCACCGCTTCATCGGCGGTCATATACCTGGCCATGTTCAATCGTTTGTTGTTAGTTATTTCTTTTCGCATAATTCGGTAAGCACACCAAAAGTTGATTTGGGATGAAGGAACGCGATATCCAGTCCTTCCGCACCTTTTCTTGGATGTTCATCAATCAGCCTGATGCCTTTTTCACTGGCTTCATCAAGTTGCTGCTGTATATCTTTTACAGCGAAAGCAATATGATGTATTCCTTCACCTTTATTGGCAATGAATTTTCCAATCGGCCCGTCTTCTGAAGTGCTTTCCAGCAACTCTATCTTGGTTTGTCCAACCTGGAAAAATGCAGTCTTTACTTTCTGGTCGGGTACTTCTTCAATAGAATAACATTTCATCCCCAACACTTTTTCATAGTATTCAATAGCTGCTTCAAGATTAGCTACGGCTATGCCGATATGCTCGATATATTGTATGTTCATAATAAATGATTCAATTTTTATTTATCCTTCAGGGATACAATAGGTTCAATCCTTGGCAGGAAAGAACCTGTCGATCACCCGGATGGAAATATAGAAAATAAGCATGAATGCAAATATTCCCAGCATTCCAATCAGCGTGATCTGCAAGGCAGCCTGCAGGGTATTCGTTTGAACCGCGTTAATGATAGGCATATAAAATGATTTTAAGGATTATAATAAAAGGGGTACAAGTGCCAGGATAAGACCGCCGGCCACTACTGAGCCGATTTGACCGCCTACATTTGAACTTACCGCGTGCATCAGCAAAAAGTTGAACTGGTCTTCTTTCTGTCCCATATTATGCACTACGCGGGCCGACATGGGAAAGGCTGAAATTCCACAGGCGCCGATCATGGGATTGATCTTTTTTCCTGCAGGAAGGAAGATGTTGATCAGTTTGGCAAACATCACACCGCCGAAAGTGTCGAAGATGAATGCGACCAGTCCAAGCCCGATGATCATCAATGTATCCCAACGTACAAATCTTTCAGCGGTCATGGTGCTGGCGATACTGATGCCCAGTAAAATGGTAACAAGGCTGGCCAGTTCATTCTGGGCAGAAAGAGAAAGCTTATTCAGCACACCACATTCCCTGATCAGGTTACCAAACATCAGGAACCCGATCAATGCTATCGAGGAAGGTGCAACGATGCCCGCGATCAGTGTTACAGTAATGGGGAAGAGTATCAATGCGGCGCGTGACACGGCTTTTGGATGTCCTTCCATACGGATCAGTCTTTCCTTTTTTGTGGTCAGCATCCTGATCACCGGGGGCTGGATAATGGGCACCAGTGCCATATAGGAATAGGCTGCAACAGAAATGGGACCTAGAAGTTCCGGTGCAAATCTTGATGAAACAAAGATGGAAGTTGGCCCGTCGGCAGCGCCGATGATACCTATTGATGCCGCTTCTTTAAGATCAAATCCAAGCAATGTTGCAGCAATAATAGTAAAGAAGATACCGAATTGAGCAGCCGCTCCAAAAAGTAACAGGAACGGGTTTTTAAACAATGGTCCAAAATCGATCATGGCACCAATAGCAATAAAGATCAATAGCGGGAATACTTCATTGGCAATACCAGCTTCATAAAAAACCGACAATGCACCTTCAAGTGCTTTGCCGGTAACAGGATCAACCTGTGTGATGGCAGAGGTAAGCGGTATATTTACCAGCAGGGCTCCAAAGCCCATAGGTAAAAGTAAGGTAGGTTCATATTCTTTTGCGATGGCAAGATAGATCAGCAATGCGCCAACCCCGATCATCACCAGGTGTTGCCAGGTGATATTGTATAATACGGGTAATAATTCTTGGATGTTCATTTTATTATGTATTCATATTCAACAATCGAAATTCAGTAAGGATTGGATAAGGTTCCGGGTATATGTCGATCATCAGTTGTTTTTGGTCGATTCAATATCTTCCAGCTCTTCTTCGAGTTCTTCGAGTTCCTCTTCAAGTTCTTCCACTTCACCGGTAAGATGTTCAATCTCTTTCTTTTCAGCGATCACCATGGAAAGCAATATGGATATGGCCAGCGTGGAAAGGATAACAACCAGTGATACCCAGGTATGATTGGAAAAGAAATGCTCAACAGAGGGGATAGCAGATAACAGCATCTTGGCACCGATGAACAGCAAAATGAAGCTGACACCATGTTTCAGGAAGCGGAACATGCCCATGATACCTTTAAGTGCAAAGAATAAGGATACCAGTCCCATTACGGCAAATACATTGGAAGTAATGGCAATGAAATCTTCTTCATCCGCGGTGAGTACATTGGTTGATCCTTCCTTGATCACTCCAATGATCGCGGGAATGGAATCCACGGCAAACAATACATCAGTTGATCCAATTACCAGGAACACAAGGAACACCGTAGTGATATGCCATTTTCCATTGTGCTTACTCATGAAATGTGATGCATCCTTGTCGGGGTGTACAGGAAACAGCCTGGATGCTGTTTTGTAAAGGATATTATCCTTTGGATCAACCTGTTCATCTTCTGCAGTGAAAGCCATTTTGTAAGCGGTCCAGATAAGGATCAATCCAAAAACATAAATGATCCAGTGAAAGCGTTGCACCAATTCCATTCCTGCAACAATGAAAAGAATTCTTAACACGATGGATAATAATATGCCAAGCTTAAGCAGTTTTGGCTGGTTCTTTTCATGCACCGCCATCAGCGAAAAGATCATGATGAATACAAAAAGGTTGTCGACCGAAAGGGAATATTCAGTAAGATAACCTGATATGAATTTGAACATCATGGTAGAGGAAGTGTTGACACCCGATCCCTGGTTCTGCGGGAAAAAGAAATAGATGGCCACTCCAAAGCTTAAGGCAATGCTGATCCAGAGCGCTGTCCAGCGTAATGATGATTTTACACTTAAAGTGCCCTTGCGATGGCTGGTCACATACATATCAAT
>JAEWIW010000301.1 GCA_023386855.1 Bacteroidota bacterium
TTGCTATTCCGCAAAAAGGCGCTACACTGGTGATCAGTTACCAGGGAATGCGAACCCAGGAACTGGCGGTTCCTTCATCAGGAACACTCAATGTTCAACTGGATCCTTCCGCCAATGCTACCATGAGTGAAGTGGTGGTGGTAGGTTATGGTGTTCAGAAAAAGAGCGTGGTTACAGGAGCCATCTCCAGTGTTAAGGCTACGCAGCTCGAGAACATGCCGATCAACAGGATCGAGCAGGCACTGCAGGGACGTGTATCCGGTGTAACCATCGCTATTAATAATGGCCAGCCCGGATCTGGAGCAACCGTAAGAGTGAGGGGTATCACTACCCTTAACAATAACGATCCGCTCTGGATCGTAGACGGGGTAGTGGTGGATAATAATGGCATTGGTTATCTTAACCAGTCCGACATTGAATCCATTGAAGTGCTCAAGGATGCCGCTTCCGCTGCTATCTATGGTGCGCGTGCAGCCGCAGGTGTAATCCTGATCACTACAAAGAAAGGTAAGTCGGGAGCCATCAGGGTGAACTATAATGCTTTCTATGGTGTATCGCAACCCGCAAGAAAACTTGACCTGCTCAATGCTACCGAATATGCTACACTAAGAAATGAATCTTCAGTAGCTGCAGGAAAAAGCGCTCCATTCGCTGATCCCGCAAGTTATGGTGTGGGCACCGACTGGCAGGACCTGATCTTCAATCAATCCGCAAGAAGACAGAACCATGAATTCAGCATCAGTGGCGGTAATGACCGTTCCACTTTTTATGCATCATTTGGTTTACTCGACCAGCAGGGCATTGTAGCTTCTGATATATCCAATTTTAAAAGGGTTAATATCAGGTTGAACTCAACGCATAAGATCGGCAAGCATATATTGTTCGGTCAAAACCTTGGTTATGCATATGATAAATCGATTGGTCTTGGCAATACCAACAGTGAATTTGGGGGCCCGCTTTCAAGTGCTATCAACCTTGATCCCATCACTGCTTCAGTGATCACTGATCCTGCCATTGCCGCAACCTATCACCCCAACGCAGTGAAAGATGCATATGGAAATCCTTATGGTATTTCAGTTCCCGTTGGACAGGAAATGACCAACCCGCTGGCATACATCAAAACTCATCTTGGCAATTTCAGCTGGGCGGATAATTTCATTGGAAATGTGTATACCGAGATTGAAGTGATAAAAGGTCTCAAGATCCGTTCAACATTGGGAGGTAAGTTAAGTATCTGGGGAGGTGATAGTTTTAGCCCCGTTGCTTACCTGAACCCTTCAAACAATACTGTTGAGAATAATTTCACCAGGTCGTTCAACAGGAACCTTGGCTGGAACCTTGAAAACACCATCTCCTATACAAAAGAGATCGGAAATCATAATATCACATTATTAGGTGGACAGGGAAGCTATAATGATGGAAGCTCAAGGAATAACAGCGTAACTTATTTTGGTATTCCTGCAACAACCTTCGACCAGGCTTCTATGAACTATTCTGTTCCTAATACAAAAAAGAATGCAGGAAGTGGTGAAGGACAGGATCATAAAGTGAATTCACTGTTTGCGCGTATCAATTATAATTATGCCGAACGATACCTTGTACAGGCCCTGGTGCGCAGGGATGGATCATCAAGGTTTGGTGATAACAATAAGTTCGGTTATTTCCCTTCTTTCTCTTTTGGTTGGGTAGCTACACGTGAAGATTTCTTCCCGCAAACTGATTATGTCGATTTCCTTAAAGTGCGCGGTGGATATGGTGTTGTGGGTAATGAGAACCTTGGCAACTTCCAGTATGTATCCGTTATCGGTGGTGGAAGAAACTATGCATTCGGACAGGGGGGTAACTATGAAACAGGAAACAGTCCTAACTCTCCTGCAAACCCTGATTTGAAATGGGAAGAAACCAGGCAAACCAATATCGGATTTGATGCAACAGTGTTGAAAAACTTCACCATCACATTTGATTATTTCAAAAAGAAAACCGTTGGTATCCTCATGAGCAAACGTATACCTGGTTATGTTGGTGCGGTAAGTGATCCTACAGCAAATATTGCTGACATGGAAAATAGCGGTTTTGAAATTGAAGTGGGTTACAGGAAGAAACTCGGACAGGTGAATCTCTCTATGAATGGTAACGTTTCACATTTTTCAAACAAGGTTACCAACCTGGGTCCGCAGATCACTTATACTACCTTGAACCAGCAAACTTTTCATACCAGTGCTTATCCATTAACGCGCACCGAACTCAACCAGCCGGTGAACTATTTTTATGGATTCCAGACAGCAGGAGTGTTCCAGTCGCAGGCTGATATTGATAACTATGTTGCAAAGAATGGTAACAGGATACAACCTAATGCAGTGCCCGGTGATTTCAAGTGGGCTGATATAAATGGAGATGGAAAAATTTCAGACAGTGACCGCGTGAAACTCGGATCTGCACTGCCTTCCGTGACTTATGGCTTTACCATCAACGTGGATTATAAAGCATTTGACCTGGTATTTTTTGCACAGGGAGCTGCTGGTAACAAGATCTACCAGGGATTAAGAAGGCTCGATATTCTTACCGCTAATTATTCCAGTAAGATGCTGGGTCGCTGGACTGGTGCAGGAACATCCAATGATATCGCAAGATTATCTGATAATGATCCTAACCGCAACTATACCATTCCTTCCAATTTCTTCCTTGAAGATGGAAGTTATTTCCGCATCAAAACATTGCAGCTGGGATATTCATTGCCTGAGAGTATGATCAAAAGGATTGGACTTAACAAGGCAAGGTTTTATGTGATGGGAGAGAACCTGCTTACGTTCACGAAGTATTCAGGCTTTGACCCCGAGATTGGTGGAGGCTTTGGTGCCGGCATTGACAGGGGTATTTACCCACAGGCCCGTTCTTATATGTTTGGGGTGAACCTCGGATTTTAATTGATTGCTTAAAGAAATAACAATGAAAAAAATACTGATATACTCTTCGTTGATCGCAATGGGAATGATGCCATTGGGATCCTGTACTAAAGACTGGCTAAACGTTTCGCCCAAGGGCCAGGATCTTGAAGTGAATTATTATCAAAACCAGGAACAGGCATGGAAAGCACTTGTTGCCGTGTATGATGTTGTGGGTTATATGAGTGGTGATTATATAGCGAAAGTAAATACGCTGGATTCCGCTGCTGATGATCATTTCGCAGGTGGTGGCGGACCTACCGACATGAATAAGTGGCAACACACACAGAACTTTACAGTAACTGCGGCTGAAGGTCCGCAGGGTGAATTATGGAAAAGAAATTTTTCAGGAATCTTCCGTGCCAACATCCTTCTTCAAAAACTTCCTGGTATTCCAATGGATGAAACATTGAAGAAAAGATACACTGCAGAAACAAAATTGCTGAGAGCCTATTTTTATTTTGACGTGGTAAGATTGTTTAAGAATGTCCCGCTCTTTACTGAACCCGTTACCACAAGTGAAATGTATAATGTTGTGCAGGCTGATCCTGCCGATGTTTACAAGCAGATTGAACAGGACATAAATGATGCTACACCAGATCTTCCCGTAACCGTTGCTGTTGCAACAGATGGAGGACGGGTAACACAGGGTGTTGCGCATGCTTTGCTGGGTAAGGTTTACTTATGGCAGGAAAAATTTGCTGATGCAGCAAAGGAGTTTGAAAAAGTAAATGGAACGCCAGGACAAACCAGCCAGTATGGATATAAGCTGCTGTCCAATTTTGCCGACCTATGGAAAGTGAATAACAAGTACAATACGGAATCCATTTTGGAAGTGGGTCATACCAGTGCTTCTAACGGAACATGGGGATGTACTGCCTGTACTGAAGGAAATATCATGAACATCATCACGGGGCCGCGCAATTATGAAAAGAAAAAACCCGATGCACCGGATTATGTTTCAGGATGGAGTTTCCTGGTGATCACACCAGAACTGTATACGCTGATGAAACCCGATCCAAGGTTCAAAGCTACTATCGCGGATATCGACAGCCTTAAAAATGCCGGTATTGTGAACTACACAGCAGGCTTCAATAATACAGGTTATTTCCTGGAAAAGTTCATGGGAAGGGAATCAACACAGTCTACCGGTGGTGGTGATATGGCATTGAACTTCCCGCAGAATATGTATGATATCAGGCTTGCTGATACTTACCTGCTCGAAGCTGAAGCTATTCTTAAAAGCAATGGAGATCTCAATCGTGGCGCAGCCTTGCTGAATAAGGTAAGAGAAAGGGTAGGACTGCCGGCAGTAGCATTGACCATGGAAAATATCATGCTGGAAAGAAGGCTTGAACTGGTGGGAGAGGGACATCGTTTCCTTGACCTTGTTCGTTGGGGAAAGGCAGTTGAAGTATTGGGACCAAGAGGATTCAAGGCCAATAAGAATGAAGTGTTCCCTATTCCTTTAGGTGAATTGGAAAATACCAAACTGGTTCAGAATCCTGGTTATTAATCGCAAAATAATTATCAATATGAAATCATTGTTCAATATAAAATCACTGGCAGCTGCAATGGGTATGGCCAGCATAAGCATGATGAATGCATGCACGCCCGACAGTGCCTATATCAATAATGGGTTGCAATCGGCTTTGCAACCTACCTTTACAATTGTGCCGCTGCAGAATAAACCGAATTATTACCTGGCCACCAATACTACCACGGGTTGCATGCAAACCCGTTGGGATTTTGGACAGGGTGCAGGGTATGGTGCAGGCAGGGAAGTAGATACGGTTTTCTATCCCGATGCGGGCGATTACACCGTGTCAATGAAAGCAATGGGAAAGGGAGGCGTTTTATATGAAGCGGCACCGGTAAATTTGAATGTTCCATTATCTGATCCCAAAGCTGGGAACCTGGTTGTAGGAGGAAAATTCAACGAGGATGATGCAGGCAAATGGACCACCATTACCATTTCCGGCGGAGTGAGTTTTGCGATGTCGGGTGGAAAGATGGTGGCTACTGGTGGAGGATGGGGACATGCCGCCATTTACCAGGCCATCCATGTGGAAGCCAATAAAAAATACCGGTTGGGTATGACTGTTTCGGGCAGTGGCGCTTCTGATACCTGGTTTGAAGTATACCTTGGATCGGTGGAACCCAGCCAGGGCAAGGATTATAGTGATGGTGGCAACCTGATGGGACTCAATACCTGGGCGGGCTGCGGCAACTCAGCCTTTAGCGGGAACCTTGCAAGCATCGCCTGTTCGGGGGCATTGGTGGGAAAGAACGGGGAGATCAGTTTTGCCCAGAGCGGAACTGTTTACCTGGTGATCAAGACGGGTGGAGGCAACCTGGGAACTTCGGGTATCGCTGTGGATAATGTAGAGTTCAGGGGTTCTTAATTGTTTGACTGGTACCCCGTGCCACGGGGGCGTGCCACGCCCCCGTGCCACGGGGTACCTTCCCTATAATTTTTAAATTGACAGGTATGAAAAAAAGTGCTGCAACACTTTCGATGTTTTCCTTGATGATCACAGGACTGCTGTGCATCTACAGCAGTTGTTCGAAAGACAATCAACCCCCCAGTCCACCCCCTCCTACACCC
>JAEWIW010000332.1 GCA_023386855.1 Bacteroidota bacterium
GGTTGTTACCCGGACTTTTTTTATTCCCTATCTTTCGGGGCAATTCAATAAACAATTATTCATCATCATGTATTCATCATCATGCTAAAGGTTGGACTCACCGGCGGTATTGGTTCCGGGAAAACCACGGTAGCGGCGATCTTCAGCCTGCTGGGCATACCGGTTTATTTTGCCGACCAGGTAGCCAGGCAGCTCATGCAACATGATGAAGAACTGAAAAACGAGATCCTTCAACTCTTTGGCAACAAGGCTTACAGTGAAGGAAACCTCGACAGGCAATACATTGCTTCGATTGTTTTTAATGATGTTGTTCAATTGAATAAATTGAACGCAATTGTTCACCCTGCCACGATCCGGCATGCCGAACAATGGATGAATGAACAAACAGCACCTTATGCCATCAAGGAAGCTGCCCTCATTTTTGAAAGTGGAAGCCAGGACCAGCTGGATTATGTAATAGGTGTGTATGCACCTGAACATATCCGCATTCACAGGGCTATGAAAAGAGATTCGGTTGACCGTGAAGCCATCAAGGCAAGAATGGCAAAGCAGATCGATGAGTCCATGAAAATGCGGTTATGCGACACCGTTATATATAATGATGAACAGCAATTGGTGATACCCCAGGTGTTAGCGTTGCATGAAAAGCTATTGGCAATGGCCCAAAACAAGCTTGTTCCTTCTAACTAAAGAACTGGTAAAAGCCAAGCATTGAAATTGCAGTATGCTTTTAAAAGATGAGCATGTGGCATATTGGCTGTTCCGGCTTTTATTATAATCACTGGAAGGGTTCCTTCTACCCGGAAGACCTTCCCAAAAGTCGCTGGTTCGATCATTATACATCACATTTCAATACACTTGAATTGAATGTGACTTTTTACCGCTTCCCAAGACTTTCCACTTTTGAATCATGGTATAAAAAATCCCCCCCGGATTTTTCCTTTGCCGTAAAAGCACCGCGGATCATCACGCATTTCAAGCAGTTCCTCGAAACAACAGAGATGATGCAGGGTTATTATTCGGTTATCCAGGAAGGATTAAAGGAAAAGCTCGGAGCAGTATTGTTTCAACTTCCGCCCCGCGCTTCTTATACACCCGAGCGCCTGGAAAGGATCATTGAAACCCTTGATCCTGCGTATCCAAACGTGGTGGAATTCCGGCATGAAAGCTGGTGGAACCAGGAAGTCTATGACCAGCTTGGCAGGCACAACATCAGCTTCTGTGGCATCAGCCATCCTACCCTTCCCGATGAGATCATTAAGAACTCTCCACTTGTGTATTACCGGTTCCATGGTGCGCCGGAATTGTATAAATCGGCCTACTCCTCTCAAAAACTATCCGCATTTGTAAGAAAGATCATGCAGGAACCGGAACCCAAACAGGTATTCGTGTATTTCAACAATGATATTGGCGGGGCTGCGATCGATAATGCGCTTTCGATGAAAAGAATGGTTGAAAAGGGTCAATAAGCATCCGGCAGGAATGGTGGATTCCAGGAATAGAAAAATAAATTAGGTTTGAACAATTGTTGATAATCGCGGAATGATTTTGATGGCATGAAATTTCATCCAAACCAAAAAACTTCTGGCATGAAAAAACAAAGCATCCCAAAGAAATATTATATCGACTGGTTTTCTGTTGCCCCTGGTGTTTGGGGTATCAAAGATAAGTTTGTCAATATTTACCTTGTTCATGATCCATCCGATAACAGCTGGGTGCTGGTAGATGCGGGTCTTAAAACTTCTGCTTCCAAAATAAAAAGGGTTGCAGAAGAATTATTCTGGCCCGAAACCAGTCCTAAAGCGATTTTGCTAACGCATGGGCATTTCGATCATACCGGTTCACTAAAGGAGCTGGCCAATGAATGGGATGTTGATATTTATGCGCATGAAATGGAATTTCCTTATTTACGTGGAGAATCTTCCTACCCTCCAGCCGATCCTTCGGTGGGAGGAGGAATGATGTCCTTAATGTCGTGGATATATCCCAAGGGTCCTATTGATGTTTCGGACCGGCTGAAAGCATTGCCTCCTGATGGCAAGGTTCCTTTCCTGAAGGATTGGACCTATATCCATACACCCGGGCATGCACCGGGACATGTGAGTTATTACAGGAAGTCGGACGGGTTATTACTTGCCGGTGATGCATTTGTCACCACCTGCCAGGAATCGGCCTTTTCGGTAATGATGCAGAAAAAAGAGTTATCCGGCCCGCCGAAATATTTCACCTATAACTGGGTATCAGCGGAATCATCCGTGAACAAACTGGCGGATCTTGAGATCAGGATAGCGGCAACGGGTCATGGAAGGCCGATGAGTGGTGAAGAATTGCGGAGCTCGCTCCACAACCTGGCCAATAATTTTGAAGTTGAAGCGGTTCCTGCCCATGGGCGTTACGTTGATGAGCCTGCATTGGTGAACAAGGAAGGCGTTCAGTTTGTTCCACCCAGCACCAGTACTGGGTTATTGCTGAAAGTAGTGGGGATCACTGTAGCGGCAGTAGCGGGGATATTGTTGTTGAACAGGAGGAGAAAGTTAGTGGGGTAGTGATTAGTGATTAGTGATTAGTTAAAAAAACTACCGTGGCGGGAACACAGGTCCAGTCACGGTAGATATAACTAAACAACAGATAACGTCTAGATCGCTGGTCAGGAAATTTTTGCCAGGGCTTCCTTGATACGGCTGAGTCCTTTTTCAATATTTTCCATGCTATTGGCAAAGGAGATGCGGATGCAATTTGGTTCACCAAATGCACGACCGGTAACAGTGCTTACATGCGCTGAATTCAGCAGGTACATGCAAAGATCATCAGCATCCCTGATCACTTCATCACCTGCTTTCTTACCAAAATATTCTTTCACTTCAGGGAAGATATAAAATGCACCATCGGGTTCAATATACCTGATGCCCTTAACGTCGGCGAGTAATTCCTTTACACGTGCTTTCCTTCTTTCAAATTCTTTCACCATATCAAAGGTTGGACTAAGATCAGAAACCAGTGCGGTAATAGCTGCACGCTGTGTTACAGCGCAGGTTCCGCTGGTGAACTGCCCCTGGAGTTTTTCGCAGGCTTTAGCAACAGCAACATCCGCAGCGATATAACCCAGGCGATAGCCGGTCATGGCAAAACCTTTACTCAGACCATTGATGATGATCACGCGGGGTTTGATAAAATCGAACTGCGCTATGCTTTCATGTTTGCCAACGAAGTTGATGTATTCATAGATCTCATCAGAAAGAATATACACCTGCGGATATTTTTTTAATACTTCTGCAAGCGCAGCCAGTTCTTCACGACTATAAATTGAGCCTGTAGGATTTGATGGAGAAGAAAACATGAAGAGCCTTGTTTTCTCGTTGATGGCTGCTTCAAGTTCCTGGGGAGTAATTTTAAAACCATTCTCATAACTGGTGCGAACGAGTTTTGGCGTGCCTTCTGCCAGCTTTACGATTTCAGAATAGGTTACCCAGTAAGGTGTGGGT
>JAEWIW010000083.1 GCA_023386855.1 Bacteroidota bacterium
ACCATCAGGTTTAAAAATTTCCGTGCAGTGAAGTGAGATCTGCGAAGCGGTAAATATCGCCGCTAGTCGAGTGATAAACTGGAGCGGTAAGTATTGCCGCGAGTTGTATAGTGAAAACTGAAAAGCGTTTAATATGATTAAACAGTGTAAAATAATTGCTGCGGTATTGGTGTTGGGTTCTGCAATAGCATGTGGACAAAAAAAGCAGCCTGCTGATTACGTCAATCCCTTTATTGGTGCAAGTACCAGTGTGGGTGATGCGGGCATCTACCATGGTTTAGGCAAAACCTTTCCCGGTGCAGCCACTCCTTTCGGACTGGTACAGGTTAGTCCCAATACCATTACAGGGGGTGATAACGGTTCAGGTTACAGTTATGAACATACTACTATCGAAGGCTTTGCCATGACGCAGATGAGTGGTGTAGGATGGTTTGGCGACCTGGGGAATTTCCTGGTGATGCCAACCACCGGCAGGTTATTCACTGTTGCAGGTAAAGCCGAAGCTCCCGAACAAGGTTACCGTTCTGCCTACGATAAATCATCAGAAAAAGCCAGTGCAGGATATTATTCGGTGAAGCTTTCAGAGCATAATATCAGGGCTGAGTTAACTGCTGCCCCTCACAGCGGAATGATGCGTTTTACTTTTCCGAAAAATGAACAATCAAGGATACAGGTCGACCTGGCAAGAAGGGTAGGAGGAACATCATCGCTTCAATATGTAAAAGTTGTTGACGACAATACCATCGAAGGATATATGCAATGTACACCGGATGGTGGTGGCTGGGGCAATGGCGATGGTCATGCCAATTACACCGTTTACTTTTATGCGCAGTTCAGCAAGCCCATAAAAGAGTTTGGTATATGGTCGGCTAATATACCCGATACAGCCGACAGGCACAGGGAGTCCATTGAAAGCGATCGCTACCAACAATGGATCGCCAATGCGGAGGTTAAAAAAGGAATTAAAGAATTCAAGGGAAAACATGTTGGATTCTTTACTGAATTTCCTACAAAGGAAAATGAGGAGGTACTACTTAAAGTGGGCATATCCTTTACTAATGCCGCAGGCGCAAAAGAAAATTTACTGAAAGAAATAGACCATTGGAATTTCGATGCTGTACACCGCAACGCAGTTGAACAATGGAATACCGCACTTTCAAAGATCCGGATCGATGGAGGAACAGAAGAGGAGCATAGGGTGTTTTATACGGCATTATATCATACCATGATCGATCCGCGATCTATGGAAGATCTTAACGGCAACTATCCTGGCGCCGATGGGAAAGTCCATAATGAACCCAATTATACACGCCGTACCATCTTCAGTGGATGGGATGTATTCCGCAGCCAGATTCCGCTTCAAACCATCATCAATCCTTCGGTAGTGAATGATCTTGTCAATTCACTGGTTACCCTTGGAGATGAAAGTGGAAAACAATACCTGGAGCGTTGGGAGCTATTGAATGCATATTCCGGTTGTATGATCGGTAACCCTGCCATACCGGTGATCGCTGATGCCTATGCAAAGGGTATCAGGAATTTTGATGTTCCTAAAGCCTACCAGTATGCAGTGAATACTACCATGAAAATGGGAAACAATTCCCTTGGTTATAGTTTCGAACCCTTCGGTATTTCCAATACACTTGAATTCGCTTTTTCCGAAAGCTGTCTTGCCGACCTTGCTTCAGCGCTTAATAAAAATGATGATGAGCAACGCTTCAGGAAATGGTCGATGAGCTATAAAAATATTTTTGACACCAGTTCCGGATGGTTCAGGCCAAAACGTAAAGATGGAAGCTGGGAACCCATGCCTAAGGAAGGAAGGCTAAAGCAATGGTATGGTTCCATTGAATGTAATCCTTACCAGCAGGGTTGGTTCGTTCCGCATGATGTAGATGGAATGGTTCAATTGATGGGTGGCCGTGATAAAGTATTGAAAGACCTTACTGCTTTTTTTGAAAATACACCCGCGAACATGATGTGGAACGATTACTATAACCATGCGAATGAACCTGTGCACCATGTTCCTTTCCTTTTTAACAGGGTCGATGCGCCATGGTTAACGCAACAATGGACCCGCGCCATTTGCAGCAGGGCCTACCATAATTCTGTGGAAGGACTGGTGGGTAACGAGGACGTTGGACAAATGTCGGCCTGGTATGTACTGGCCGCATCAGGTATCCATCCTGTTGCTGCAGGTAATACAAGGTACGAGATCACCAGCCCTGTATTCAATAAGGTTACTATCCAGCTTGATAAAGAATATGCAGGCGGGGAAACCTTTACAATCCTTGCAAAAGACAATTCACCAAAGAATATTTATATCCAAAGCGCAAAGCTCAATGGTAAACCTTATGAAAAATGTTTTATCGATCATAAGGATATCATTAAGGGTGGTGTACTGGAATTGCAAATGGGACCAACACCCAATAAGGAATGGGGAAGCAGTAAATAAATGATCAATGATGTTGAAGAAATTTATTTTTACCGGTTTTGTTCTTGCAATGCATTCATTGTTCTTTTTCAATGAAGCTCGTGCACAGCAAAAAGATCTTGTTAAGTATGTGAATACACTGCAGGGTACCAACAGTAATTTCGGCCTGTCAGCAGGTAATACCTATCCCACTACTGCAATGCCCTTTGCTATGAATGCATGGAGCGCGCAGACCGGGAAGAACGGTGATGGATGGAAATATAAATACAGCGACAACACCATACGTGGCTTTGGCCAATCCCACCAGTGCAGTCCATGGATGAACGATTACGGTGTGTTTACCCTGATGCCTGTAGCGGGAGAACTTATAGTGGATGAAAATAAAAGGGCTGCTTCGTTTTCACATAAAAATGAATCGGGCAAGCCACATCATTACAATGTGAAATTTGATAATGGTACCAAAACCGAGATCAGTCCAACCGAAAGAGCAAGCTATTTCAAATTCAGTTTTACGAAAGGAAAGCAATCATTTATTGTGCTCGATGGTTACACTAAAATGAGCCAGGTAACGATTGATCCGGCCAGCCGGACTATAACTGGATATGTCAACAATGGAAGCTTTGTTCCAAAGAACTTCCGGAATTATTTTGTCATTAAGTTCAATAAGCCCTTCCTTTCTTATGGTACCTGGGACAATCAATCGAACCAGGTTAACCATGATGCTTTGACCCTTGAAACAAAGGGAGCAGGCGCATTCGTGGAATTTGAAAAGGGAGCTGTTGTTGAAGCACGTATTGCTTCTTCCTATATCAGTGAAGAGCAGGCTTTCGTTACGCTGGAAAAAGAACTTGGAGGTTTCAATAATTTCAATGATGCGGTTAAGGCAGGTTACAAAGTATGGAATACTTTATTGAACAGGATCCTGGTTGAAGGAGGTAATGAAGAGGACAAGGCTACATTTTATTCCTGCATGTTCCGTGCGAATCTTTTCTCGCACCAGTTTTTTGAATACGATAAAGATGGCCATCCGGTGTATTATAGTCCCTATGATGGGAATATACATCAAGGATATATGTATACTGACAACGGTTTCTGGGATACCTTCAGGTCACAGTTTCCCCTGAGTAATATCCTCCATCCCACCATGCAGGGAAGGTATATGCAGGCTTTACTTGATGCGCAAAAGCAATGTGGATGGCTTCCTGCCTGGTCAGCTCCTTCAGAAACAGGGGGTATGCTGGGTAACCATGCTATTTCCCTTCTTGCCGATGCATGGGCAAAAGGGATCAGGACCTTCCACCCCGATTCAGCGCTAAAAGCCTATTACCATGAAGCCACCAATAAGGGTCCATGGGGTGGTGCCAATGGAAGGCAGGGATGGAAAGAGTATTACCAGCTGGGTTATGTTCCTTACCCCGAATCGCAGGGTTCAACAGCACAGACACTGGAATATGCTTATGATGATTTCTGTGCTTATAACCTAGCGAAGATGACAGGCAATACATTTTACCAGCAGGTGTTTGCACGACAAATGTATAATTACCGCAATGTATTTGATACCGTAACAAAGTTCATGCGTGGTAAAAAGATCAATGGTGAATGGACGGAGAACTTTGATCCCTATGAATGGGGTGGACCCTATACTGAAGGAAATGCCTGGCATTATAACTGGTCGGTATTCCAGGATATACAGGGACTGATCGATCTTACCGGTGGCGATGAAGCATTTGTGGCTAAAATAGATTCTGTTTTTTCTGCTCCCAATACCGTTCATGTTGGAACCTATGGAAACATGATACATGAAATGACAGAGATGGTGAATGCCGGCTTTGGCCAGTATGCACATGGCAACCAGCCCATTCAGCACCTGATGTATTTATATTCCTATGCCGGTGCGCCATGGAAAACACAGTACCGTGTGCGTAAAGTGATGGAACGTTTATACAATGCAACAGAAAATGGTTATCCCGGTGATGAAGACCAGGGAGGAATGTCATCATGGTATGTACTAAGCGCCATGGGCATTTACAGTG
>JAEWIW010000123.1 GCA_023386855.1 Bacteroidota bacterium
ATCAATGGGCAATGGGTTATCGTAGCTGACCATAGCAGTTAGTCTTCTCAGATATATTCCTTCCACACTTTTATAAAATACAGTATTAGCAGGGTAAGTGTTCCCAGTAAAAAAACATAGAAAATATAATTACCTAAAGTTGGTGTGCCATGAAAGAACATCCAGCCAAGGTAAAGGCCAATAATATTGTTTACCATCAGCCAGATGATTGCCGCGCTGAGCGTTTTAACCAGTTTCCGGAATAATCTTGGAACATCGCCTTCCATGTTGACTAAATTACCGAATTAGGAGATTACGGAATTCAAGGGAATCGCCATTGAACACATTAAAATCCACTTTTGATCGGATACCATTTACACGGCCGGTTTCACTATGCTGCCAGAAATGCCAGTCACGGCTGATCCTGGGTTTCTTCTTCTGAAGATAATGTGCCACCCAAAGAGGGTATTCATCAAAATTATTTTTCAGGTGTTTTTTGTAAAACTCAACATTGGTATAGATTACCGGGCGAACTTTATAATGTGCTTCAATGATGTCAAGCCACTCCTTAACCCTTTCCTGTAACAGCTTTGTATCTACACCATAGGTTTGTTCAACATCCAGTACAGGAGGAAGATCACCCGGCTCAAGTTTTACCGATGTAATAAAATTCCTGGCCTGTAGCTTCCCGCTTTTGGTAGGAAGGAAAAAATGGTACGCGCCACGGGGAACACCGTATTCCTTGGTTTTTTTCCAGTTGCGGTCGAACATCCGGTCTTCATTCAAAATTCCTTCGGTTGCCTTAATGAAGGCAAATCCAATCTTTACGCCGCCCACATTCATGGCACGAACCAGATCCCAGTTGATCGATTCCTGGTATTTTGAAACATCAATGCCATGGATCTCGTATTCAACAGGGATCTCAATTCCAAATGCATCATAGCGAACAAAGCTTGTTCTCTGTTCATTAATAAACTCTTTGATCCGCAGCACACCCATGATGGCAATGGCTGCAAGCATGATGCCCACAAAAATTTTCCACCCCGAGCCTTTGTTCTTTTTTTTTCGCGCCATTGCTCCAAAATTATCTTATTCCGGTATTGACTTTCCAGATAAATATTATCTACTGCACGCTAATCCCGGAAGTTCCATTAATTTTATCCTGATGCCGGCATTCAATTTCCATGATACCACCAACCTCTTATCTAAACTTACCTTAAGAAGGGCATTCAATGCCGCAAAGGTATTATCGAGCTACTATATCAGTAAATGGACCCGGAAACCTATACAATGGGGCTTTCCTGTTTCCATCTCTTTCGAGCCAACGACCTCCTGCAACCTGCGATGCCCCGAATGCCCCAGCGGTCTGCGTGCATTTACAAGGCCAACAGGTATGCTCAAGAAAGGATTCTTTACCGATACCATCGATCAATTGTACAAGGACCTGTTTTACCTGGTGTTTTATTTCCAGGGCGAACCATACCTTAACCCGGATTTCCTTGAAATGGTTAAGTATGCATCTTCTAAAGGAATATATACGGCCACTTCTACCAATGCGCATTATCTCAATGATGTCAATGCAAGAAAAACGGTTGAAAGCGGGCTTGACCGACTCATCATCTCCATTGACGGAACTACACAGGATGTTTACCAGCAATACAGGAGGGGAGGGAACCTTAATAAAGTGATCGAAGGTGCGCGCAATATTGTAAAATGGAAGAAAGAACTGAACAGTAAGAAACCTTTTGTGTTCTTTCAATTTCTTGTGGTTAAACCTAATGAACACCAGTTGGAAGAAATAAAACAGCTTGCAAAAGAAGTAGGCGTTGATGAGGTAAGGTTCAAGACCGCGCAGGTTTATGACTATGAAAATGATCCTCACCAGCTGATACCGGAAAATGAAAAATACAGCAGGTATAAAAAAGATAAGTCGGGCCAATTCATCTCAAAGAATAAATTACCCAATCATTGCTGGCGTCTCTGGCATGCTACAGTGATCAGTTGGGATGGCCTTGTTGTGCCCTGCTGCTTTGATAAAGATGCAACACATAAACTGGGTGATCTCAAGGGAAAAAATTTTGAAAGCATCTGGCATAGTAAAGAATACCAGCATTTCCGTCAACAGATCCTCGTAAGCCGAAAGCAGATTGATATCTGTGCAAATTGCAGCGAAGGAACCAAGGTATGGGAAAAATAATACAAGAAATATTAATCGTTCGCTTTTCGTATAGCTGGTATCAGTTATATTAGTTCATTAAACGGTTAAGGACTCCTGGATAGTAGCATAATTCGCAAAAGCACACAGTGCTTATTGCGCTTATCGGTTATATACCATTAAACCATATATCTATGAGCCTCGAAACTGAAATCCAGCAAACTAATTTCCGATCGGAACAACACAAGCTTCGCGTAAATCTTATCTATACGTATAACTGGGTAATGGAGGGTTCCAGGAAATTTTTCGAAAAAGCAGACCTTACTCCCCAGCAATATAATATCCTTCGCATCCTCAGAGGTGCGCACACTCCTTTGTCAACTTTACAGATCCGCCAGAGAATGCTCGATAAAATGAGTGATACCAGCAGGATCGTTGACCGCCTTATTAAAAAAGATCTTGTTAAAAAAGTGACCAGCGAAAAAGATCGCCGGCTGGTAGATGTTACTATCACCGATAAGGGAAATCTCTTACTGGCCTCTTTAGATACTTTGCTAAATGATATGGATGCCCAGTTCAATGGTCTTTCAAATGAAGAAACCAATACGTTAAATCAATTACTCGATAAGTTGCGCAATTCATTATAGGTCGTATTTTTAATTTCTCCCAAACTTGAACAATGAGAAGTGCGACCTATGAAATTATGTGCACCCTGGTATTTGTGGTGCTTCTTTCCATGAAATCCTTTTCGCAGGAGAACTATGAATTCCGCGCAGCATGGATTGCCACAGTGGCCAATATCGACTGGCCATCACGTGGCAATTATGATACGGAAAGCCAGAAAAAAGAATTCATCAGCCTCCTTGACATGCATAAGAAAAATGGCATGAATGCGGTGGTGGTGCAGATCAGGCCCGCAACGGATGCATTTTATCCTTCCGAACTGGAGCCATGGAGTGAATGGCTGACCGGTAAACAAGGCAGGGCGCCTTATCCTTTTTATGATCCGCTCGAATTCATGATCAGCGAAACCCATAAAAGAGGAATGGAATTCCATGCATGGTGCAACCCTTACCGGGCAGAAATGCAGATTGGAAAATCATCCATTGCTCCTTCACATATTACCCGTGTTCATCCCGACTGGTTCATCAGTTATGGCGGTAAAAGATATTTCGATCCGGGAAATAAAGATGCCCAACAACATGTGGTCAATGTGATCAGGGATATTGTAAAACGATATGATATTGACGGAATTCATTTCGATGATTACTTCTATCCTTACCGTATTCCCGGAAAAGAATTTCCTGACCAGGCGTCGTACCTTAATTATGCCAATGGTATGGTAAAGGATGAATGGAGAAGAAGTAATGTGGACTCCATTATCCGACATCTTTCTGTTGCTATAAAGGAAGAAAACCCTTCAGTTAAATTTGGCATCAGCCCCTTTGGTGTATGGAGAAATATTGACCAGGACCCTTCAGGAAGTGAAACCACCGCAGGCGTAACCAATTATGATGATCTTTATGCCAATGTACTGTTATGGCTGAAAGAAGGATGGATTGATTATGTTGCTCCACAGCTTTACTGGGAGATCGGGCATAAAGCGGCTCCTTATGAGGTGCTCGTTGATTGGTGGAGTAAACATACCTACGGCAAGCATTGTTATATTGGAATAGGTCTTTATCGTGCCGGCAGCAATAGCGCATGGCGCGATGTAAACCTTCTTCCAAGGCAAATCGAATTGCTTAGATCATACCCTGAGATCCAGGGAGCCATTTATTATAGCAGTAAATCTTTTATCAATAACCCTAATGGCTGGTGCGATACGCTTCAGAACAATTATTATAAAATTCCTGCAAAAGTTCCCCCCATGCCCTGGCTGCTTAGCAGCGATACATTGCTGGTGAAAGTGCAAAATGAAATAATGCCTGTACTCCAGGATATGCCCACAGTTTCTGAAGAAAAGAACACTACGCCGGTTCAAAATGAGAAAGGGTTGAAATCACCTGGAACATTCAGGGGTGAACCACAAAAGCGTTCAATGGAAGGCATACCAGCGAGTGAAAGTAGAAAAAGGCCATAGGTTTTTTTTATGTTTTACTTATAAACAAATAGATTTTATCTATAAGCCAATTGAATAATCCGATTGGCTTTTTTGTTTTATAAGGCGACCTTTGCAACCGGAAAAAAACAAAAAGCAGAAATTATGAAGAATACAGTTTTATCGATTGGCGCACAGTTTCCAGAGTTTAAAAAGAAATCTGTTGTCTCTATTGAAAAAGGAAAAGAATTTTATGACATCACTTCAGATGAGATCCGCAGCTCAGGCAAATGGATGGTGATGTTCTGGTGGCCCAAGGACTTTACTTTTGTTTGTCCTACCGAGATCGCCGAATTTAACAAACATGCACGGGATTTTGAAGACAGGGATGCGATCCTGATCGGTGCTTCAACTGATACCGAATTTGTGCACGTTGCATGGAGAAAGAATCATGATGATCTTCGTGACCTTAACTTCCCTATGCTTGCTGATACTTCAAGATCACTCGCAGAAGAACTTGGAATTCTTGAAGAAAATGAAAAGGTAGCTTACCGCGCCACATTCATTGTAGATCCCGAAGGAACCATCCGCTGGGTATCGCTGTACGACCTTAATGTAGGAAGAAATGTACAGGAAGTTATACGTGTACTGGATGCTCTTCAAACCGATGAACTTTGCCCCTGCAACTGGCAGAAAGGTGAAGCAACATTGCAGGATTAAACTGCAACCGGTTGTCCATAGCCCCATTTTAATGCAAGAATGAAATGCGCTCAAACCAGCGCATTTCTCTTATATTATTTTTCCATCTTCAAACTATTATATCGTGTTCGGAACCATAAACAGTACGGATGGCGCAACTGCGCTATTAAATGATCTTAATATTGACAGCAACCTGATATCGAACGAACTTGAACTGCTGAATAAAGCGGAAAGCCGTTATCTGAAAGATATCAAGGTGAGTCTTTCTTCTGCATTACAGGCCAATACACTGCAAAAAAAGGAAGCATACCTTATTGCACTGGCCGTTGCAGTGAACGAAAAGCATGATACTTTAAAGAATGCTTTTACCAGCAAGGCATCAGAAGAAGGCGCTAATGAAAAAGAGCTTGCTGAAGCCATTGCATGTGCAAGCCTGCTCAGCGCAAACAATGTTTATTATCGTTTTCGCCATTTCATGGATGAAGAATTCTATAACAATGCGCAGGCAGGAATACGTATGAACATTATGGCTTCCCCTGTTCTTGGAAAGGAATTATTTGAACTGATCAGCACTGCTATAAGCGCAGTAAACGGTTGTGAAATGTGTGTTCGCTCACATGAGAAAACACTGGTTGCACATGGCAGTTCCAAACAAAGAATTCATGATGCAGTACGACTTGCTGCAGTGGTGAAATCGCTATCCGTGATTTTGTAATCATACGGCCTTAATCGCCAATACATCAGCCAACCATTGACCGGCCTGTTAAGCATTGTTCAGCTAATGCTCCATGGCCGGTTTTTATTTAGGTCACTTCCTTAATTTTGCACAAATCGTTCACTATGCCAGGTTATGAATTATTCGGTCAGGAAGAAAGAAAAGAAGTAAATGATGTTCTTGAAACAGGTATCCTGATGCGTTATGGATTTGATGGTCCGCGCAAAGGTATCTGGAAAGCAAAAGAACTGGAGCAGGCCATTTGTGAGCGTTTTGGTGTTCAGCATGCACAACTGGTTTCCAGCGGAACCGCCGCATTGACCACTGCAATGGGTGCCCTGGGCATTGGCTATGGTGATGAAGTGATCATGCCGGCCTTCACCTTTGTAGCCAGCTTTGAAGCGGTACTTAGCGTTGGTGCCATTCCTGTGCTGGTGGATATTGATGATACCCTAACCCTTGATCCTGCTGCGGTAAGAAAAGCCATTACACCCAGAACCAGGTGCATCATGCCCGTGCATATGTGCGGAAGTATGGCCGATATGGATGAACTGCTATCCATCTGCAGGGAACATAATATTCTTTTGCTTGAAGATGCCTGCCAGAGTATTGGTGCCAGTTATAAAGGCAAAAGTTTAGGATCCATCGGCGATGCGGGTACTTTCTCCTTTGACTTTGTAAAAACCATGACCTGCGCTGAAGGTGGTGTGGTGATGACGAATAACCGTGATACTTATATTAAATGTGATGGCTACAGTGATCATGGACATGACCATGCAGGGGTAGACAGGGGCTCTGACCTTCAT
>JAEWIW010000140.1 GCA_023386855.1 Bacteroidota bacterium
GTTGTGCGTCGGCCATTGCCTTATGGTTCTTTTATATGAATATTTATACTGCTGCAACAGGAAGCGGGTCGGCATAATGCGCGATCCCAAAATTCCTGGTCTGCGACTCCTGCGGGTTCATCACATGCCATTCAAACTCATCGCGGAAATGCCTGATCGCCGCTGCCACCGGCCATGCTGCTGCATCACCCAATGGGCAGATGGTATTTCCTTCGATCCTGCGCTGGATATCCCATAGCAGGTCGATATCGCTCATCTTACCGGAACCGTATTCGATCTTCTTCAATATCTTTTCCATCCATCCTGTTCCTTCACGACAGGGAGAACACTGCCCACAGCTTTCATGGCGGTAGAACCTTGCCAGCGTTAGGGTATGTTTCACCACGCACTGGTCTTCATCCAAAACAATGAATCCGCCCGACCCCATCATTGAACCGGTAGCAAACCCGCCATCAGAAAGACTTTCATAGGTCATCATCCTGGTTTCACCTTTTGCTGTTTTCAACAGAAGGTTGGCAGGAAGAATGGGAACGGAGGAACCACCCGGGATACAGGCTTTGAGCCTCTTTCCATTGGCGATACCACCGCAGTATTCATCACTGTAAAGGAATTCTTCAACAGAGATGGTCATATCGATTTCATATACACCTGGCTTATTGATATTACCGCAGGCGCTGATGAGCTTAGTACCGGTTGATCGTCCCACGCCAATCTTTGCATATTCTTCACCACCCATATTCATGATGGGCACTACGGCAGCAAGGGTTTCCACGTTATTTACCACGGTAGGACAATCCCACAAACCTTTTACCGCGGGGAATGGAGGCTTGATGCGTGGGTTTCCGCGTTTACCTTCAAGGCTTTCAAGCAGTGCCGTTTCTTCACCACAGATATAGGCGCCCGCACCACGTTGTACATAAATCTCGCAATTGAATCCTGAGCCCAGGATATTTTCTCCCAGCCATCCATTATTTCTTGCTTCGGCAATGGCCTGTTCGAGGATGTCCACGATCCAGGCATATTCACCACGGATATAGATATAAGTGCGGCTGGATCCCAGCGCATAGGAAGAGATGATCAGTCCTTCCACCAGCAGGTGGGGAATGAATTCCATCAGGTACCTGTCTTTGAATGTACCGGGTTCTGATTCATCAGCATTGCATACCAGGTAACGGGGTACGCCTTCGGGTTTGGCGAGAAAACTCCATTTCATACCGGTTGGGAAACCGGCGCCACCACGGCCGCGCAAACCGCTTTTTTTCACTTCTTCCACTACGTCGGCCGGTGACATTTTAAATGCTTTCTCCACGGCAGCATAACCGCCATTGTTGCGATAAGCATCGTAATATCTTATGCCTTCGATATGTGCCTTATCCAGTAAAACTTTTCTTCCCATATTATCAGCACTCAGTGCCTGTTTTTTCTACGTTAATCAATTGTTCAGGGCAGCGTTCTTCCTGCACTCCTCAATGATCTGGTCTACACGTTCGGGGGTTAGGTGCTCCTTGAAATGTTTGCCCAACTGCATCATCGGCGCATAGCCACATGCCCCAAGGCATTCCACTGTCTTCAGCGTGAAAAGGCCGTCGGCAGTGGTTTCCCCCACATTGATACCCAGCTTCTGTTTGATATAAGCAATGATATCGTCACTACCCTGTACCATGCATGGACCGGTTTGGCAAACTTCAAAAACATATTTGCCTACCGGTTTCAGGTTGTACATGGAATAGAAGGTCGCTACCTCGTACACTTCAATGGGCTTAAGGTTAAGCAGTGTAGCGATATAATCCATCACCGGCACATCGATCCATCCTCCAAACTGCTCCTGGGCAAGATGAAGCAATGGTATCAAGGCGCTTTTCTGCTTCCCCTCAGGGTAGCGGGCAATGATCCTTTCCACCTCTTTTAATTTATCTTCTGAAAACTGTATCATTATCTATTCGTATTCTGTATTTGTTTACTACCGTATTCATACCGTTTTCCGTATTCCGAATTCAGTATTCCAGTAATCATCCGTCCATCTCACCTGCGATCAGGTTCAGGCTACTCATCACCATGATGGCATCACTTATCATTCCTCCTTTCACCAGTTCTTCATAAGCCTGGTAATAGATGAAGCATGGCCTGCGGAAATGAAGCCTGTAGGGTGTTCTGCCGCCATCGCTGATCAGGTAGAAACCAAGCTCTCCATTCGCACCTTCAACCGCATTATATACTTCTCCAACAGGCATATCGATCTCCCCCATTACAATTTTGAAATGCCAGATCAGGGCTTCCATCTTCGTATATACATCCGATTTAGGAGGAAGGTAATACTCGGGGCTGTCGGCATGGTACACTTCTGCTTCAGCGCCTTTGAACTCCTGTACTTTTCTATAAGCCTGGTTAATGATGCTGAGCGATTCCCACATTTCTTTATTTCTTACCTGGAACCTGTCGTAACAGTCGCCCGTAGTACCCAAGGGAATGTTGAATTCAAATTCTTCATAGCTGCTGTAGGGAGAATGAACACGGACGTCATAATCCACGCCAGCAGCCCGAAGGTTTGGACCGGTGAAACCATAATTCAGTGCACGTTCTGCGGAGATACCGCCCACACCCATTGTTCTTTCCATGAATATCCTGTTACGGGTGAACAGGTTTTCCATTTCAGTCAGCACAGCGGGATATTCCCTAAGGAATTTTTCGAGTTTTTCGAAAGCTGTATTGGTGAAGTTTCTTTCAAATCCACCGATACGACCAATGTTCGTGGTAAGCCTTGATCCGCAAACTTCTTCATAGATCTCGTAGATCAGTTCGCGGTACTGCATTACATAGAGGAAGCCGGTATAGGCACCCGCATCAACGCCCATGATCGAGCTGCAGATCAGGTGGTCGGCGATCCTGGCCAGTTCCATAATGATGACCCTGAGGTAATCCACGCGTTTGGGTGTTTTCACACCCAGCAGTTTCTCACAGGTCAGGTGCCATCCCATGTTATTGATGGGCGAGGAACAATAGTTGAGCCTGTCGGTCAATGGGGTGATCTGGTAAAGCGGTCTTCTTTCAGCGATCTTTTCAAATGCACGGTGGATATAGCCCACGGTGGATTCGGCAGAAAGGATCCTTTCACCATCCAGTTCAATGATGTTCTGAAAAACTCCGTGAGTGGCAGGGTGAGTGGGACCCAGGTTAAGGGTCGTGGTCTGCTTCTCGATGGAGCCTTCTGGTAATTTTATATGTAAATCAGACATTTAATGTCCTTGTTTTATGTTCAAAAAATAATTGCCGGCAAGATCAGTCTCTTCCGAACATTTCATCATCCTTATCTTCCCTGGTCTGGTCTTCCAGCGGGAATTCCTTGCGCATGGGGAAATAGGTCATTTCATCCACGTTAAGGATCCTTTTCAGGTTAGGGTGACCGATGAAGTTGACACCATAGAAATCATAGGTTTCCCTTTCCATCCAGTTGGCCGCAGCAAAAAGCCTGGTGGCTGTATACACATCAGGCTTTTCGGTGGAAGTAAATATTTTCATCCTGATACGGACGTTATCAACAAGATTATGAAGATGGTAAACCACGGCGATCTCCCTACCGGGAAGATCGGGATAATGAACAGCCTGCAGGTCGGTAAGAAACCGGAATTTCAGTTCTTCATCGTCGTGAAGAAACTGAAGCAGTTTCAGGTTCTGATCGCAAGGCACTTCGAAAGTCAGCATGCCATATGGCTCGCTGATATTGGTCACCAGCTCACCAAACTTTTCCGTCAGCCTTTCCTTAATTCGCTCGTTAGATAATGCCATCTTTTATTTTTCTAATTTCAATTGTCCTTTTCCTGCTGCAGCATTTATTGGATGCCGTAGCTTT
This sequence comes from Bacteroidota bacterium, assembly GCA_023386855.1. GTDB lineage: Bacteria > Bacteroidota > Bacteroidia > Chitinophagales > Chitinophagaceae > Flavitalea. The sequence goes on from JAEWIW010000140.1 coordinate 3,848, forward strand.
CCATCAGGGCTTTATACCTGTCGCTGTTTCTTCTCCTCAGGCTTTCATTGCCCACCAGTTCCTGTACTTTCATGATACCATCCAGAATTCCTTCTGGTCGTGGAGGGCATCCCGGAACATATACATCCACCGGGATGATCTGGTCAATTCCCTGCAGAACGCTGTAAGAATCAAAGATACCACCGCTGCTTGCACAGGCACCAACGGCCAGGACCCAGCGCGGTTCTGCCATCTGGAGGTAAACCTGCTTCACGATCGGGGCCATTTTCTTGGCAATGGTTCCCATCACCATCAGGATATCGCACTGGCGGGGGGAAAAACCTACCCTCTCAGCGCCAAACCTTCCAATATCGTAATGTGATCCCATGGTGGCCATGAATTCGATACCACAACAAGAAGTTGCAAATGGCAGCGGCCACAGGGAATTTTTACGGGCCAGGCCCACCACTTTGTCGAGTGAAGTTGCAAAGAATCCCTCGCCCTGGTAACCCTCAGGTCCTTCTTTAACCAGCTTCAGGTCATTCTTACCAGTAAGATTATATTGTACGGGACGCATAATGTTGTTTTTTGTAGTTGATGAAATCTCAAAGCCTCATCAGTTTCGGTCAATTTCAATACCAGTTCCGCTTTACTACCCTTCCTTTCCTGCTCTTCAACGTTTCACCGAAAAGGTTATTCCTCCCACTTCAGCGCACCTTTCTTGATGATATAGATAAACCCGCAAAGGAAAAAAGCCACAAATGCCAGCACAGCGATAAACCCGTTCCAGCCCAGTGATTTGAAGATCACCGCGTAGGGGTAGAAAAATATCACTTCCACATCGAATAAAACAAACAGGATCGCTACCAGGAAGTACTTGATGGCCATTGGCTGACGTGCGTTCCCAATACTTTCGATACCACTTTCAAAGTTGGTCAGCTTATCTGCAGTGCGACGGGATGGCCCCAGCAAATGGGTAACCACGATGATCAGTACTACGATAAATGCTGCGACAAAAAGTTGCAATCCAATGGGAAGGTACCAGAAAGCACTATCAGGAGATTGACTAACAGCCTGGAGCAGGTATAATTCCATGTCTGATATTAAATTGTGGGCAAAATTAATGCAGCGGTATGATATAACAACCCAAGATGGTCATTTTCACAAATAAAAACCCCCGCTTTTGACAGCGGGGGAATGCTATTTTTCAAGATTATGGGTTTTCTATTACCCAGTGCTCTATGGGTTTATGTGTACTATTGTGAAGCGGTACTTCTCTTGCCATTGGTACTGGACCTTGGTTTGGATGCCGGCTGCTTCCGGGTAAGCAGTTCCTTGATCCTGATCGCATCGGCATTGGCCGGGTCAATTTCAAGAACTTTATCAAGATAATCTACAGCCGTATCCTTATCCTTTTTAATATCATTATAATACTGAACGAGGTAGAAATTAGCTGCAATGGCCTGGCTCTTGAATTTACCGGAATCCAGTGTTGCCGCTACTTCTGCCAGTTTTTTATAAGCATCCACTGCGGTTCCTTTCAACATTGCTGTATCCTGGGCCTGTTTACTTCTTGCACACCAGAGATAACCATAGATCTCATCAGGGTATTTGGATTGATATACATCACAGAAAATACTATCGGAGGTTTTATAGTTGGCCGCCTGGTAATGCGCCATTCCCCAATTATACAGGTCGGTTTGAGATGGTTCCTTCTCCAGTTTATATGCCCTTCCGAGGAAATTCGCTTCCTGCAGCCTGTTACCCAGTTTTTTAGCGGTTGCGGCAGCCTGCTGGATGTATTTAATTTTATTGGACATAGCAGTATCCAGGTCAATGGCTTTTTCAAAATAAGTGAAAGCCTGCGACTGGTTGGTGCTATCCATTTTGGAACTGATATTGGCCAGTTCGAGGTAATCGGCTGGTAAAACTTCTTCCTGGTCTGCCTTTGAAAGGTAGGTTTCCATCGCCTGCCTGGCAGCATTCAGGTCGCCCAGGGTATCAGAAGTATAGGCTAACATCCTGTACATCCTTGGGTTAACTTTTTCACCATATTGCTGTATCAGTTGCTGGGCCTTGGTGCGTGCACCGGCGAAATCGCCCTTTGCATAAGTGAAATCAGTTTGAAGGTAATCGATATTAACGCCCTGGTCGGTATTGGCAATGTATTTATCGAGGTAAGTTGCCGCTTTGTTTACATCGCGGAAATACCAGTAATAGAACAGTTCATAATAAGTAGGTGCATATGCCGGGTCAAGTGTTACGGCCTGCTCAAAAGCGGGCAGGAAGAATTCAGGATTATTCTGGGTAAGATAGATCTTACCGATCCTGTTCTTTGCCGCTGCGTATTTTGGATCCAGGGCCAGCGCCTTGTTGTATGATTGTACGGCATTACCGCCATCCATAAGTTTGCGGTAAGCGTCACCCATCAGGATATATGTATAAGGATCGTTGAACTTCTTTACCTGGGTGGCCTGGTTCAATACCTGGATGGCATAATTCGCATCACCGGGCTTTGCGGAAATATTGGCTTCGGCAACGGCATTGAATACGTTAACATCCTTTCCCTTCGTAAGGTTGATGGCTGTTTCGAACCGCTGGCGGGCATCGTTGGTTTTGCCTTCCATCAGTTCGATCTGGCCCATACCTGCAAGCAACAGGGGGGCGTTGCCATTGGTAGCCAGCGTTTTCTGGTAAAGATCCTTGGCGGCAACAGAGTCCTTCTCTTCGAGTAAGGTCTGACCCAGCCAGTAAACGGCTTCAATATTATTTGGATTGGCGGCGATCATTTTTTCAAATGTCTCCTTTGCACTTTTGGTCCGCTCATAGTACAGAAACTTTCGCCCCTGCTCGATGCTTTGAGCAAACAGCAGGTTGGTGCCGATGATAATGGTGGTTATTAAACTAAGTGCTCTTTTCATCTTGTTCCTTGTTCGATTTTTGGTTGTAAAATGTAATATGTTGAACCTATTCTTCGGAAATATTCATATCCCGAACTTCAAACTTCATTCTTGCAGGCAATAAAAATGCCCGCCTGAAAATGAGCTGGCCTTTTTCGTAGATGAGAAAGTTCTTGAAACCGCTGCCAAGGCCGGAAAAATTTTCCTTCAGGATATAGTATAAGGGCCTGATCATCGGGTATCTACCCATGGCAATATTCGCCTGGTAGGGTAATACATAGGTTCCCGAACAGCCCCTGCATTCAACTGCTGCAATGCGAACATTTTTCAAAAAACTTAACATTTCCGGATCCTGGTGATTTCCCACCCAGCTTACACCGATCAGCCCGATGGCATCATCGTTTTGGGAAATATAATCTATAAGTTCAGTGGAATTTTTGGCTGCAACAACATTTTTCGACATGGCTTCACCCTTAAGGAGGCTATCCTGGACAAACCGCACGGTACTGGTAGCGGAAAGCCCATCGAGCAATACCTTGTATTTATAACTGCTGGTACCCTTCACCATTGAACGAAGATCCTGCATGGTAAAAATGCTGTCGCGCGATTTATTGTTGACCACTACG
>JAEWIW010000242.1 GCA_023386855.1 Bacteroidota bacterium
GTCTTTAAGGCCTTCTTTAAGCCGGTCCACATCGTCGGGATGAACCCACTTAATCCATTCTTCAAATGGTGGAGGACTTCCCGCATGAACATAACCATATACTTTCTGGAAACCAATTTCATTCCTGTAAATTTCACCTGTTTGCAGGTTCCATTCCCAAACCATATCGTTGGTAGCATCGGAAATCACTTCCAGCCTTTCATTGCTGATGCGCAGCATCTCCTGGTTTTTCTTCCGTTCAATACTATAGAGCATGGCTTTAGAAAGCAACTTATGGTCGAACTCTCCTTTGATCAGGTAATCCTGTGCACCTGTTGCGAGCGCATTCAATGCAATGCTCATATCATTACGGCCCGACATAATCACGATAGCCACATCCGGCGCAAGCGCAATTACTTTTTCCAATGTTTCTTTCCCGTTGGTATCAGGCAAAAAAAGATCAAGGAAGATAACATCGGGTTTATGATGGAGCAAAGTAATGGCAAGATCTGCCAGCCGGTTGATATGGCGAACCGATTGAATGGGTATTCTGGTAAAAAGCAATTCTTTTTCAAGCAGTATGAAATCCCTGGTATTATCTTCAATGAAGAATGGTAAGTGGAATAGGGCTTTGCATGAACAGGTGTTAGGAATTGGGTTTAATAACAGGCTAAGTTATACAGCCAGCAGCTGTGCTTACAAAGTTATCCATCACATATTCCGAACAATATATATTGAAATGAAAAATTTGTAGTAATAATACTACAGGGAATACGGAAAACGGAATACGTAATTTAATGATTGAGGGGGAAAATGATTTTCAGCCTGGTACCGTTTTCCTGGCTGGATTGAATTTCAACCTGCCCACCCAAGAGGTCGGCGCGGCTCTTAATATTTCTTAATCCCATTCCCCTTAATAACTGTTCTTTCCTGAATCCTACACCATTGTCATGAATGAGCAAATGCAATTCATTTTTCTTTTCGAATATGCCAATCTCCGCATTAGTAGCCTTGGCATGCCGGATAATATTGTTCAGCTTTTCCTGTACGATCCTGAAAATGGCCAGCCTCAGTGGTGGGGGTATAGTTGTGGAGGCACTCACCATAAAGTCAAACTTGAATTCAATTCCTTTCAACTGTTTGATATTGCTGAACAATTCTTCCAGGTCTTCTCTCAAACTGAATTCACCAATCACCGGTAGATTCAGGGTTCTCGACAATTGCCTTATCTCTTCAATGGCCCGGGATAAATATTTACAACTTTGCTGGAGAAGTTCTTCTGTATTTTGCTTTTGCTTTTTACTGATCGCATGTTCAATGAATAACCTCGAGGTGGTCAGTATCTGGTTGATATTATCATGCAGTTCCTTACCGAGTTCACTTCGTTCATGTTCCTGCGTGGTCAGTACTGCTTCCGTAATTTCATTAATCCTCCGCTTTCTTTCTTCATCCAGTTTTTGCTGCAATAAGATTCTTTCCGTAACATTTATGCCCAGGCTTAAGACCGCAGCTTTCCCTTTGTAGTTAATGCGGTGATATACGAGGTCCATATAGAGGAATTCTCCTTTTTTGTTTTGTCTTTTCCAGATGCCACTGCTGATAGCTCCCGAGTGTTTTATTTCTGTTGTTTTGGAAAGCATCCTTTCATGTTCTTCCACCGGGCATAATTCCAGTACATTTTTTTCCAGCAGCTCACTATGTGAAAATCCATATTGTTGGATAGCACTGTTATTGGCTTCCTGTATTGCAAGATCATCAAGTGTCCAGATGAGTATGCAGGCAGGGCTATGGCTGAATAGGTACCGGTATTCCTGTTCGGAGATCTTTAACTGCTCTTCCTGCTGCTCACGCATACGTTTGATTTCAAAAGCAGTCTGCCGGTCTTTATTTTTTAAATTGATCGTCTCTGTAACATCTTCTACCGAGTGAATGATACAATGAATTCTCCCCTGTTCATCCATTACTGGAATGTTCACAGGCTTATAGTACCGGTCTTCAAACTGTTTGGTAACAGGATGCTGAAGCGCGTAGGGTTGAATGTCCATATAATGTGGCTGGCCCGTTTCCAAAACCTGCAAAAGGGAACTTCGCAGGTTGGCAACCCCGGTAGCTTTAGGATTACCAGGATTGTCTATAAACACTTCGAAAAGTGCTTTTCCCAGTATGCTGGCATCTGTCATAGTTGAGGTGGCACGAGTTTGATTAAACCCCATTATGGTGAAATCCGGCGCATTTGGGGCAAGCAAAAGATAATTGCCAGGAAGCTCATCAAATACCAATGACAAATTCAATAAATACATCCTTCACACTTTAAACACAAATTTCAGTTATAAACCAACCCCTTTTTTGAAATGGAAAGGAAAAAAATTAAAGAAAGCCTTCTTGGAAAACAGTGGCAAAAGGAAATGTGGCAGGTCTTAGCTTGAAACAGTTGCAAAAAAAATAGTGGTACAGTAATTTCTATAATCACCTATAGTGTCGAAAAATTACGACAACAACCGTATGAAATATTTAACAGGTTAATTATCGTAAATGAATATGTTTGAAACTTCATGAATACTATACTAATTGTTGACGACCACGATATTGTGAGAACAGGATTGCGTTATTTGCTGAAAGATTTTTTTCCCACTGCCCAATTACTCAAT
>JAEWIW010000244.1 GCA_023386855.1 Bacteroidota bacterium
CCACTGCCTGGTGATGATGTAAGAAATATCAGTGTTGACCGCCAAACCGGCGAAGTATTTTTTGCCACAACCCATGGTATCAGTTCTTACCGGGGCACTGCTACCGGCATTGAAGACATAAGATCAAATGTGCAGGTTTATCCCAACCCTGTACCCCCTGGATATAATGGAACCATTGCCATTAAAGGGCTTCCAGCCAATGCAGTTTTCAAGATCACTGAACTGGGTGGCAGGCTCGTTTATCAATCAAGAACACTTGGTGAACAGGCCATATGGAATGGAAGGGATTATAAAGGAAGAAAAGTTTCCGCCGGCATTTACCTTGTTTTCAGCAGGGCGAATGATGGAAGTGAAACAATGGTAACTAAAATTGCATTCATTCAATAGTGACACATAAAACAAAAGGAATTGTTCTTTCATCTGTGAAATATGGCGATACAAGTCTTATCGTTCATGTATATACTGAATTATTCGGCATGCAATCCTATATCATGAATGGCGTGAGAACCGCATCAAAGAAAGGACATGGCAAAGCCAATCTTTTTCAACCAGGCTCCATACTTGATTTGCTGGTATACCATAATGAACTGAAAAATCTTCAACGGATCAGGGAATTTAAATGGTCATTCTTATATAAATCCTTGCAGTTTGATGTCATAAAAAACTCGGTGATGTTATTCATGGTTGAGCTGGTTTCCAAAACCATCAAGCAACCGGAAAGCAATGAAGAGCTTTATCATTTCATTGAGGATGCATTGATACATCTTGATGCTGCTAATGCCATGGTTACGGCCAACTACCCGCTTTATTTTTCCCTTCAATTACCTTCATTCTTTGGTTTCCAGGTTAGCGATGATTATTCGGTATACAATAATATTCTTGACCTGGCAGAAGGACAATTTGTTCATGAACGACCGCTGCATTCGGCTTACCTCGAGGGGCTTCCCAGCCAGCTAACTTCCGAATTACTCAAAGCAAGACACCCTGAAGATTTAATAGACATTCATATTCATCGTGAAGAAAGAAGGAAATTATTGCAGGCATACCAGCTCTATTACAGCCTGCACATCCAGGATTTCGGTCAAATGAAAACTCTTCCTGTGCTTGAAGCAGTGTTATCATGAATTTATCCTAAGAATATTATCCTGGATTATTCTTACGCCATTCATTACAATTACAGACCTAACCTCCGGCATCTTGTATCCTTTCCAATTTTTCCTTCACTGATACCTTCCACCAAAACAATCCCGGGAATGGTTCCCTTTCTAAAAGCGCCAAGAGAATCCTGCATACCCAATGCTTTAGCGCCATTAATGGTAGCCCATTTCAGCATATCTTCCAATTCAAGATTAGGAAATGCAAAGGATAATGTTTTCATTTCGCTTAAGATGCAAAGCTGGTGATTGGAGGCATAGCTATCCGTTCCCAGTACCACCTGGTCCTTATTCCTTGTAATCAGCGAAATCCCGGGGAGCAGCCCGGTGATATAGCGGTTCGCATTTGGACAAAGACACCAGAAAAACCTTGATGAATCATATTGATCCAGTTCAGCCATGTCGTCTTCACTGGTAAACACATTATGTACAAGGATAACTTTTAATGCATCCTTAAAGAAAGGAAGCATAAATTGTAAACTTCGTTTATGCCTGGCCGTTAGTGCCTGCTCCGGGATATTCATGGCAAGAAATAATTCGCGGAACGCTCCTTCACCGCTGAGCATATAATCGGTTTCTTCCTGGCTTTCCTGGTTATGGCAGCTAAGAATATGGCTGGAAGAATTCCTTGATATCAGCTCAAAAAGTTCATCCGAAACGGAATAGGGTGCATGCGGTACAATCGAGGCGGGATGCGGCAATTCGAGCATCCGGGTATAAACAGTTTGCGCTGCGCTGAAACGCTGGCCTGCATGTGCAAGTCCCATTGCTTCAATGAAATTGTAATACTTTATCCGGCCATGCAGCTTCTGCTGGAAGGTGTCGGCACTGTTACAGATATCACCCACTCCTACGATACCATTACGGTACATCTCATCTTCGGCTGCAGCGATAGCTTCATAGATCTTTTCTTTTTCTGTGAACCGCTGTATCATGAGGCTGGATATAAAGCCGGTCATTCCGGAATGCTCCTGTACCCTTCCCATCATATGTGATAACTCGAGGTGGCAATGCGCATTGATAAACCCAGGCGAAAGCAATCCCCGGATCTCCTGCACATCATCCCCAGCCTCCTGCCTGGGCACAATATCAATGATCCTCTCTTCCTTGTCAGTAATCAGTACATTGCCCGGCCCGAGCAGCTCATAGCCAGTGAATAAATAGTCGGGACAGCGTTTTTGATAAGTCATTGAAGCATTATAAGAATTAACTTTGCACCCTTCATTCCCCGGGTTGTTTGAACCTGCCGGAATAAAAGTAAAACAAAACTATGTTAGATAAGCTTGAAGCAATAAAGGCAAGGTTTGATGATCTTGGTGTTGCCCTTACCAATCCCGAGATCGTGAACGATAACCGCAAGTTCATGCAAACGAGCAAAGAATACAGGAGCCTTGAAAAAATTGTAAACGCCAGGAATGAATACATCAAAATACTGGATGATCTTGATTTTTATAAAGAAGCCCTGAATGGAGATGATGAGGAGCTCAGGGAACTCGCCAAAGCGGAAACACCTGAACTGGAAGACCGCAAGGAAAAGCAGGAAGCGTTTATCCGCCAGTTGCTGATACCAAAGGATCCACAGGATGATAAAAACGCCATCATCGAGATCCGTGCAGGTACCGGTGGCGATGAGGCCAGCCTTTTTGCAGGTGACCTTTTAAAAATGTACCTGAAATATTGTGAAAGAAAGGGATGGAAAACGGCCATCCTTTCTGAAAGTGAAGGTACGGTTGGAGGCTATAAGGAAGTGCAGCTGGAGGTTGTAGGAGATGATGTATATGGCACCATGAAATTTGAAAGTGGTGTTCACCGTGTGCAGCGGGTTCCCGATACAGAAACCAGTGGAAGGGTGCATACCTCCGCGGCTACTGTTGCTGTTATGCCTGAGGCGGAAGAAGTGGATGTTGAAATCCGTGATGCCGATGTAAAAATGGAAACCGCACGAAGTGGTGGTGCAGGTGGGCAGAACGTGAACAAGGTGGAAACCAAAGTATTGCTTACGCATATTCCTACGGGCACCGTGGTGATCTGCCAAACGGAAAGAACCCAGTTGGGTAACAGGGAAAAAGCTATGCAGATGCTGCGAACCAAGCTTTATGAAGAGCAGGTTAGGAAACAGGAAGATGAAATTTCACGACATAGGAAAAGCCTTGTAAGCACCGGCGACCGGAGTGCCAAGATCCGTACTTATAATTTCCCCCAGGGAAGGGTTACTGATCACAGGATCGGCTTAACCGTTTATAACCTTGATGCAGTATTGAACGGGGATATCCAGGAATTTATCGATGCCCTCCAGTTTGCCGAGAACTCGGAAAAGATGGCGAAATCTTCATAAAACCTACCCCGTGGCACGGGGGCGTGGCACGGGGTCAAATCCTTTAATGATCCTTTAACGAATCGCACCGAACTAATGGCACCCGGTTTGCGTTATATATAGTGTACGACTTAATTAAAGCAGTCAATTTTCTCATAAGCAGTTAGTTTTGGTTACAGCCCCTGTTTCTACAGGGGCTTTCTTTTTATACCAACATAACTTATTGAAAAATAATCTTGTAAATAAGAAGAGATCCTAATTTTTACGGGTAAGTAGTACCAACGCTCCAAAACAGATCGCTCCAAGGGAGTCCGCAAATATATCTACCACCTCGAAATCCCGGTTAGCAACAAAATAAAACTGGACATACTCCAGAGCAGTACCTAACGCAATGGAAAACAGGCAGAAACCTATTACTATTTTAACTGATTCGGCCCTGCTGAATTTAGGAAGTACATAGAGACTCCAGAAGAAAGGAATTCCACCAAACAATAAAAAATGTACTATTTTATCCACATGGGGAACCTGGTACATACTGACATCAGGAATTGCAGATCCCGGCAAACACAAAAGCATTATGGTAAGCAGGGTCCAGGCAGCAGGTACGAACACACGGGAAGAAATCTTTCTTACAAAACCAAACATGGGTTAACAGGTATTTATCCTATCGACATTGATAATTATGCACCAACAAGGTTGCCATATGCCGCAGCATCCATCAGTCCTTCCACCTCAGCAGGATTTTCAATCTTCACTTTGATCATCCAGCCTTCCCCGTAAGGATCGCTGTTTACCAGCTCGGGAGATCCGTTCAATGAAGGATTCATTTCGAGAATGGTTCCGGATACAGGAAGGAAAAGATCAGAAACGGTTTTAACCGCTTCCACAGTACCGAATACAGTTTCAGCCTGCAAAGCTTTACCTACAGTTTCAATTTCTACATAAACGATATCCCCTAATTCGCTTTGTGCAAAATCGGTAATACCAATGGTGGCGGTATCGCCTTCAACCTTGATCCATTCATGATCCTTGGTGTACTTCAGATTGGACGGAATATTCATGCTTGGTTTTTTTGTCTTGCAAATATGGTGAAATACTTTAAAAAATCCTTTATTAAAAAGCCTCCCGGAAAACCCCGATCAGAATCCCTGCTTATCAAAATATAATAATACATGGTCCTTGATAAAAAGTTCCTGTTCAATCATATTCATTTCAGGCAAGGCCTTGAGTTGCCTGAAATGCGGCCAGCCATCCTGGTCCTTTCCCTCAAGATCATAATAACCGCTTTCCGACAGCAGTGAACATACCGCCACATGCATCAGGTCCTGTTTCTGTTCCTTGCTGAAAGAGGGCTTTAATTCACCAAATTCCTGTATACCTATTAAAAACAAAACACTTTCCAGGTCGGGCTTCTTGCCAAATCTTCCGACCAGTTTTTCTTCAAGCTTCCACCACCTTGTTTGAATATCATCATTTGCCTGCATTCGGTAAAGATACGAAGCGCTTTTGTTCGTTGCTTGAATCCTTTGCTTCCGCTACCTTTGCCCAACAAATCAAGCGAATGTTACAGATCAGTTATATCAGGCAGCATGCAGATAAAGTAAAAGAAAGACTAGCCATTAAAAATTTTTCACAACCATCACTCGTGGATGAGATCCTTTCGCTTGATGAGCAAAGAAAAAAACTCCAAACCGCATACGATGAAACCCAGGCGCAGGTTAACAGCACTTCAAAGGAGATCGGCCAGCTAATGGCCAAAGGCCAGAAAGAGGAGGCTGAGCAGAAAAAGAAAATGGTGGCAGAGCTCAAACAAAAACTCGATCCCATCAATGCTGACCTGGCAGATACAGAAAAAAAATTACAGGACAATCTTGTCCTGCTGCCTAACCTTCCTTCTTCCCTTGTACCAAAAGGGAAAACTCCCCAGGATAATGAAGTGGTGAAAGAAGGGGGAAATAAGCCGGGACTTCCTGCAGGTTCCGTTCCGCATTGGGACCTTGCAAAAAAATATAACCTGATCAATTTTGAACTGGGTAATAAAATTACTGGCAGCGGTTTCCCTGTTTATATTGGAAAGGGAGCAAGACTGCAAAGAGCATTGATCGAATACTTTCTCGACTTCAACACAGCTGCAGGCTACACGGAGTTCATGCCGCCATTAATGGTGAATACGGCTTCAGCATACGGAACAGGACAGCTTCCCGATAAGGAAGGCCAGATGTATCATGCTACTGAAGATGATTTCTATCTTATCCCTACCGCAGAGGTTCCTGTAACCAATATTTACCGCGACGAAATACTAAAGGAATCTGAGTTTCCTGTTAAGATGACCGCTTATACCCCATGCTTTAGAAGAGAAGCCGGAAGTTATGGCAAGGATGTTAGGGGACTGAACAGGCTTCACCAGTTTGACAAGGTGGAGATCGTCCAGATCGTTCATCCCGAAAAAAGTTACGAGGTATTGGATGAAATGGTAGCCCACGTAGAAAAACTTATCCAGTCGCTTGAACTGCCTTACCGTATTCTTCGTTTATGCGGTGGCGATATGAGCTTCGCATCAGCGCTGACCTATGATTTCGAAGTGTACAGTGCAGCACAGGATAAATGGCTTGAAGTGAGTTCCGTTTCCAACTTCGAATCCTTTCAGACCAACAGGATGAAGATCAGGTATAAGGATGTATCGGGTAAAACACAGCTAGCGCATTCTCTGAATGGAAGTTCACTTGCGCTTCCAAGAATACTGGCCTGCCTGCTGGAGAATAATCAAACTGCAACAGGAATTAAACTACCCGGCGTACTAGCCGATTATACCGGTTTCGGATCCATTTAATATAAATCCTGGCAATAAGCTTTATTTCTTAGTTACCATCCCAGCCATTAAATCTTTTTAGCGGATTCGTTCTAACCAAACGTGGCTCTCAAAGATTATGAGGTATCCGTTTATTCATTACGCTAAACCATAATGGTGGAACAAGTGAAAGGAGCATCATACCCGGATAGCCCGTTGGCATTTGCGGTGCATCATCATGATGCCTTAATACCTGGTATTTCCTGCTGGCAAGGTAATGGTGATCGCTATGCCTTGATAATTCAAACAACATCAGTCGTCCCAATACATGATTACTGTTCCAGCTATGAGCAGGCATGGTACGCTGGTATTGCCCGGTTGCAAGTTTATTCCTGCTGAGTCCATAATGCTCGATATAGTTGACCGTTTCAAGCAGCAGTATTCCCATCAATGCTGCAGCGAGGTAATAAAAAATAACCGGTACCCCGAACAACACATATATCAACAGCACCCATATCAGTTGTACAATATGTGCCTGCAGCATTTCATTATGGATAGAAAGTTTCCGGTAACCTTTCTTCACTGCAACAGTGCCGGCGATCTTCCATGCAGAGATATAACTGAATACAATTGATCTTAGCCAGAAGAGGTACACTGCTTCATTCTTCCTTGCACTGCTAGGGTCTTCAGGAGTGGCAACCCTTTTATGATGACCCTTGTTATGCTCTATGAAAAAATGCATGTATAGTGAAATCATTAAAGAAGCCTTGGCAAGAAATTGTTCGTATGGCTTAACCCTGTGGCCGAGTTCATGGCCAACATTTATCCCGAAAATCCCGCAGACCATTCCCATGCTTGCGGTTCTTCCGATAATATCAGGAACAGTCAATGCAGGATCGTGCATGGAATGAAGGAAAAGATAAAGAATGGGAAATTCAAGCAGCACAACAAGGTAAAGGATGAAATCATAGCGCCGGTCTTCACGAGCAAGTTCTTCTTCCACCACCGACAAATTAGTTGGATCAGGTTTGAATAACAGTTCCAGCAATGGAATGACGATCCAGGAGTAGATCAATGGAATATAACAGGCAAGCCCATACGAAGTAAAAGATTGCAATGCCCCAAAATATACCAGCAGGGGGGCAAGATACCTGAATGCACGACTTCGCATCTGAACTGTTTTAGCAAGAAATATAAACCTGGTATAATTTAAAATAAAACCGGGAATAAATAATGAATCATTACCTATTCCCGGTTCATTGAATCAGTAAAGTTTAGCGGGGATGTCCCCGTTTATTACCAGTGTTTGAATTCAATCTGTTACTCCCAGCCTTTTTTTGCAATACCTGCTTTGATTGCAGCCAGTGCTTTTTCTTCTCCCAGCAGGGTGGTCAGTTTATTTCCTTTACCATCATGACCCTGTGCCATATAGGCTCCCTTCGCTGTTTTGGAGATCACTGCGTCTTTTATTTCAACACCTTTCTCTTTAGTTTTTACATTATAAGCCGTGAGTTTAATGTCTGCCATGTTATTTGTTTTAATGGTTGATTTAATGGTTATTGGTTGAATGCTTTACAATTATACATCGAGTTTTGCATATTTCGCGTGGCTTTCGATGAATTCCCGCCTTGGAGCAACTTCGTCACCCATCAGCATACTGAAAATTCCGTCTGCATTAGCAATGCTTTCGATGGTCACCTGCTTGAGTGTACGGGTATCCGGGTTCATGGTGGTATCCCATAACTGTTCGGCATTCATTTCACCCAAACCCTTGTATCGCTGAATATTAACGCTGTCTTCCTTTCCGTTTGCAAATTTTTCCACCAGGGCCTTCCGCTGCTCTTCGGTCCATGCATAAGCCTGGTCCTTTCCTTTTTTCACCAGGTAAAGCGGCGGTTGAGCGATATAAACATATCCCTGCTCCACCATTTCCTTCATATACCGGTAGATGAAGGTAAGAATAAGCGTGGCAATATGGCTTCCATCCACGTCGGCATCGGTCATAATGATCAGCTTATGGTAACGCAGCTTGGTAAGATTCAGCCCTTTGGGATCCTCAGGTGTACCTACGGTAACCCCCAGTGCTGTATACATATTGCGGATCTCTTCATTCTCATAGATCTTGTGTTCCATGGCTTTTTCCACGTTCAGGATCTTACCCCTTAATGGAAGGATGGCCTGGAAACTACGGTCACGGCCCTGCTTGGCAGTTCCACCCGCTGAATCACCCTCAACCAGGAACAGTTCACAACGTTCAGGGTCGCGATCAGAACAATCGGCCAGTTTACCCGGAAGTCCACCACCACTCAGTACACTTTTTCTCTGTACCAGCTCACGTGCTTTCCTGGCTGCGGCCCTTGCCTGTGCAGCAAGGATCACTTTCTGGATAATATTCTTGGCTTCCTTTGGATTTTCTTCAAGGAAAATCTCAAGGGCCCTGGAAACAGTACTATCCACTACGCCACTCACTTCACTGTTACCCAGCTTGGTCTTGGTTTGACCTTCAAACTGTGGCTCGGGAACCTTCACGGAAATAATAGCGCTCAGGCCTTCCCTGAAATCATCACCTTCAATCTCCACCTTTGCTTTTTCAAACAACCCCTGTTTATCACCATAGCTTTTAAATACGCGGGTCAGTGCACGGCGAAAACCGGTTACATGCGTTCCACCTTCAATGGTGTTGATATTGTTGACGTAGGAATAAATATGTTCATTGTAGCTGTCGTTGTAATTCAAGGCCACTTCAACGGCAACATTGGTATTTTCATCTCTGCCTTCCACGAAGATTACGTTCGGGATCAAAGCATTCCTTCCTGCCTTGGCATCGAGCATTTCAACGAATTCCACGATACCGCCTTCGCTGAAATAGGTTTTGGAATATGGCGTTCCTTCTTCATCCAGTTCACGCAGATCGGTGAGAATGATCCTGATACCACGGTTCAGGTAGGCCAGTTCGCTTAATCTTCCTTCCAAAACATCTTTCTTATATACCTGTGTAGTGAAGATGGAGGTGTCGGGCCAGAAACGAACGGTGGTCCCGGTTTTCTCTGTTTCACCAATGGTTCTTACAGGGTACTGGGGAACCCCGATTCGATACTCCTGTTCAAACACTTTTCCTTCCCTGCAAACCGTTACCTGGAGTTTGCTACTCAGCGCATTCACACAACTCACACCCACACCGTGCAAACCGCCTGAAACCTTGTAGGTGTTCTTGTCAAACTTACCACCGGCATGCAGTACGGTCATAACCACTTCAAGGGCACTCTTCTTTTCCTTTGGATGGATACCAGTGGGAATACCACGGCCATCATCCTCAACGGATATAGAATTATCCTCATGAATGGTAACTAAAATATTTTTACAATAGCCGGCAAGGGCTTCGTCGATGGAGTTATCTACAACTTCATATACCAGGTGATGCAAACCCTTTTCGCCGATATCACCGATATACATGGCAGGCCTTTTCCGAACCGCTTCCAATCCTTCAAGTACCTGGATACTATCCGCACCATAACCATTCTCTGTTGGTTCAAGAACTTCCGTTGTTTCAGGATTCATAAATTGCTTGAAAACAAGATTTAATGAAAAAAAATATTCCTGCAAATTTACGGTTTTTAAACGGGAGTGAGGTCTCTTAAAACCCAACTTATCCACACTAAAATTCAATTTAACAGTAGCTGGATCATAGCATCGTATTTTTACTAATCTTTGCGGTTGCATGGATAAATTCGCACAGATAAGCCTGGATTTTTTTAATCAACCTTCCACCTCAAACGGGAAGCAGGAACCTGGTCATGAGGAACCATCAGTTCCTTCCAACATTGAATTGAGGGAACAGCAGCCCCCCGCCCACCAAGAGCCGGAAACCCTTCAACAATCTGCCGTGCCGGTAGATCCTGGGATTCCCAGGCAGCCTCCCACTCCAGAAGAGCCTGAAATCCTTCAACAACCTACTATACCTGAAGAACCAGAACTCCTGCCTGGACCAAATTATATTGGCGCACCATCCAACGAGCTGGTGAGCATGCTTACGGATGATGATCACCCCGATATCATTGATTTTACCATCCTTGGCGAAAAGGATGTCTCTTATGACCAACAGGAGCTTGTGGCAAAATCAACCAGGGGAAGGAAATCGCTGAAATCATTCGACCGTACAAATGGCCATCCGGAGATCCCATCCGATGACATCCTTAACCAGAAACAATATTATAGTATTGGAGAAGTTGCGGTTATGTTCAGGGTTAACCCATCCCTCCTGCGCTTTTGGGAAGCGGAATTCGACATCATCCAACCTAGAAAAAATAAAAAAGGTGACCGGCATTTCAGGCCAATTGATATCCGCAACCTTGAACTGATCTATGACCTGCTGAGAAGAAGAAAACTTACCATCGAAGGAGCACGTGAATACCTTAAACAGAACTCCCGTGCCAAGGAAAGATATGATACCATACAGTCGTTGCAAAAGATCCGCTCCTTCCTGCTCGAACTCAAAGCCAACCTCTGATTATTTGGTATAACTGCGAACTACATTGACAACTTCACACCGGGTTTGCCTTTTGTGTATTTCGTATTTTGTATTTCGTATTTTGTATTTCGTCTTCATTCCGTTTTCCGTATTCCGTTTTCCGTATTCCATCCAACCACTCCCTCTTCCGTCAGCGTATAAACTTTTCCCTGGCCAATTACCATCTTTTTTGCCTTACTCATCATGGCAGGAATTTTTAATTGCTGCAGTTTTAATGAGCCTGGTTCATACCGGTAAAGAAAATTTTCATCCCTTCCTATCAGCGCCTGTTTTATTACCGTAAAATCTTTCCATCCCGTGAAAGGAAGCATTCTTTTCAGCGTTCCATAATAATCGAATACATACACCCCTTTGGCCGGGTCGTATAAAAATAGTTGCCTGTCTTCATCAATGATATTCTGAATTACTGGAATGGAATCAAAGAGCATCCTGAAATCAGTGGTCTGGTCGAGCAACTTTCCTTCCTCGTTTATTCTTTTTAGTTGTGCCTCCTGTTCATCATACAACCAGATATTATTGTCATATGATGAAGCAACAGCACTTACCTGGAAAAGATTAAGTTTTCGCAGATCGATCACCGCCCTGGCATTGAGCAGCCTGTCGAGTACCACCACTGTTGAAAAATCCTTGAAATAGAGCAGTATCTTCAGGGGATTGGTCACATCAACCGAATACAGTTTTCCAAACTTTCTTACGTTATTGTACACCGCAATGGAATCCCCATTGGGTGCAAGTTTCTTTAATTGTCCATCCTCATTTACCAGGTAAATATTATCGAGGTTGTCGACATACAGGTCGTTGAATTTTCCTTTAATAGTTGAAGAATATGTAAAGGTTTCCTGCTGTGCAACGGCCAGCAGGGGCATCAATAAGCATATCAACAGGGTTTTGATCATGATACAAATGCTTTATTTCCTGATGATCTTTTCTTCATTTGCAGGATAGATTGATTGCAGTTCCATGTTCATACCATCAAAACTTGCAAAGGTGAAATACCGTATCCAATCGCCCAGGTTAATATACCTGCTGCCATTCATTAACGCATGATCAATAGGAAGGTGCCGGTGACCGAATACAAGGTAATCGTAGTGTTGTTTAGCCAGTATTTCTTTTGAGTAGATGATAAGCCATTCATTTTCCTCCCCTAAAAAGATCTCGTCATTTTTACCAGTAGATGCTCTTGATTTACGGCTGAAATAATCCGCTAGTCCCATTCCAAAATAAGGAGGCAGCATCCCGAACAGCCATTGGCAGACAGGGCTCCGGAAAACCTTCTTTAAAGCCTTATAACCATGATCGCCGGGCCCAAGACCATCGCCATGACCGACCAGGAACTTTTTATCATTGAACTGGAATTCGCGCGGTTCAAAGTAAACCGGCATATTGAATTCTTCCTGGAAATAATCTTTCATCCACATATCATGGTTGCCGGCAAAAAAGTTCAATTGAATTCCTGCATCACTCAGGTCGGCCAGCTTACCCAACAGGCGCGTATAACCTTTAGGAACTACTTTTTTATATTCATACCAGAAATCGAACATATCGCCTACGATGAAAACGACTGCAGCATCATGCTTAATGGAATCAAGAAAGGATACGATGACCTGCTCACGTTCGCGACTCCTTTTAGCATCGGGTGCGCCAAGATGAAAGTCGGAAAGAAAATAAACCTTCTTACCTGGGGATAACTGCATCGGTCAAATTTAGCATTAAAATGGAGGCAGTTGTTCAACGAGGAAGAGATAGACCTCTTTGGGACCATGAACGCCCACCACCAGTGTTTTTTCAATATCCGCGGTGCGGCTGGGGCCGGTGGCAAAACTGATCATGGAAGGCAGTTCCTGTGGGTATTTTTCTTTCAATAATTGAAACGCATCCTTGATATCATAAACCAGTTGGTCAACGGTGGCAATACAGATATGAACAGGGGCATAAACACTTGCCGTTCTCCCGCTCGCCTGTGCCGCGCTGAGGACCATTGAACCTGTGCGGGCTACTAGGCATTCACAGGAAGTAATAGCCACATCACAGGAAGAAAGATCCTGGTATAGATCACCACCACCGTTAATTACAGGTAACAATGCTGCAAGCTTTGGTTCATTGCAAAAAACCTTTTCAAGCTTTTCCGAGGCCAGGAGGGCATGCAATTGGGCATTGAGCTCACCTGCATCGCTGCAGTAAACAAATTTGCCCAGCAGCTTTGAAAACTGCTCGGCAAATTCAACTTCAAGTTCCTGGATGGAAGGGTGATACACTGATGTATTGCCTTCACTTCCCGGAAAAGGAATAGGCGTTGATTGACTCAACGCCTTCCGTATTTTTTTTAAGATGTTCTCCTTAGAGGGTGAAACGTTCATGACTCTTCATTAGGGATTGATTAAGAAGTTGCCGGATGAATATTGCTATCATACGGGGGAACTCCCTCGCTTATTGTTCCTGTTTCTGAATGATGCTCAGGGTTACCATCCACATCCAGTGTTTTTCTTTCACCATAGGGGCGCTTACCGATAAGATTTTCCACATCACTCTGGAACAGCACTTCACGATCGAGTAATGCTTCTGCCAGTTTCTCAACCTGTTCTTTCTTCTCAGCAAGCAACGCTTTTGTTTTATCGTATGCTACCTGGATCAGGTTCCTTACCTCTTCATCGATGAGTTTTGAAGTCTCTTCAGAATAAGGTTTGGTGAACTGGTTCTCTGCAGCAGGATCATAGAAACTAACATTACCTACTTTGGTATTCATACCATAAACGGTCACCATTGAATAGGCGATCCTTGTAACCTGCTGAAGGTCGTTCTGCGCACCGGTAGAGATCTTATTGAAGAAGATATCCTCACTAGCCCTTCCGCCAAGTGTCATACAGATCTGGTCCATCAACTGGTCGGTATTATACAGGTACTGTTCTTTCGGTGTGTATTGTGCATATCCCAACGCGGCAACACCACGCGGAACGATGGTCACTTTCAATAAAGGATAGGCATGCTCCAGGAACCAGCCACAGATGGCATGACCAGCTTCGTGGTAAGCAATGATCCTTTTTTCTTCGGGCGATATGATCTTGTTCTTTTTCTCCAATCCACCAATTACACGGTCAACAGCATCCTGGAAGTCTTCCATTTCAACATGCTCTTTTCCTTTTCTTGCTGCTATCAGCGCGGCTTCATTACAAACGTTGGCAATATCAGCTCCTGCAAAACCCGGAGTCTGTTCGGCCAGTTTATGAATGTCAAGTTTTGTAGAAATCTTGATCGGCTTAAGGTGTACTTTAAAGATATGCTCACGACCTTTAAGATCGGGTTTATCAATGGAGATCTGCCTGTCGAATCTTC
Source organism: Bacteroidota bacterium (assembly GCA_023386855.1). Lineage (GTDB taxonomy): Bacteria > Bacteroidota > Bacteroidia > Chitinophagales > Chitinophagaceae > Flavitalea. The sequence continues at coordinate 14,115 of JAEWIW010000244.1, forward strand.
CGGGACGAAGCAAAGCAGTATCCAGTACATCGGGTCGGTTGGTAGCCGCCAGTACAATAATGCCGCTTTCTCCACTGAATCCATCCATTTCCACCAGCAACTGGTTAAGCGTACTTTCTCTTTCATCATTACTCATGATGGCATTCTTACCACGGGCTCGGCCAATGGCGTCGATCTCATCGATGAATATGATACAGGGGGCTTTTTCCCTGGCCTGCTTGAACAGGTCACGAACACGGCTGGCACCTACACCCACGAAAAGTTCAACAAAGTCGGAACCACTCATCGAGAAGAAAGGAACCTGCGCTTCACCTGCCATAGCTTTTGCCAGAAGGGTTTTACCCGTACCGGGAGGACCTATCAGCAACGCACCTTTAGGAATTTTACCTCCAAGAGAAGTATATTTTTTAGGATTCTTAAGGAAATCCACGATCTCCATCACTTCTACCTTGGCTTCGTCGAGGCCGGCAACATCAGCGAAAGTGATGTTCACCTTTGTGCCTTTATCGAAAAGGGTAGCTTTTGATTTACCGATATTGAAAATCCCACCTGCACCGCCACCACCAGGTGAACCGCCGCCCATTTTACGCATCAGCATGATCCAAATCAGCACGATCACCAATAAGGGGAGAAGGAAGTTCAGAACGGGAACAAACCATTCGCCTTCCTGGGTGGGAGAATAGGGAACTTCAAGTGAGGGATTTTTTTCAAACCAGCTGTTAAGCCTTTTTTCAAATTCATCGGCCTTGGTAACCTTGAATTCAAATTGAGGACCTTCCTGCTTTGAGGCAGGCCAGCCCTTACTCATTTTTTCCTGGTAATAGGGTTTCTGGAGGCTGTCTTTCTTGATGTATACCCTGACAAGATTCTTATTGGTAACAATGACGAGTTTTTCAACGTCGCCCTTTTCAAGCATATTATTACGGAATTCCTGTTCAGACTCGATGGGTTTAGCATCAGGTGCGAATGATCCAAAAAACTGGAAACCAACCAGGACCGCGAAAATAATGGCCCAGATCCAATAGATATTGAATTTAGGACCCTTCCGTGGAGCATTGCCATCCTCTCT
>JAEWIW010000247.1 GCA_023386855.1 Bacteroidota bacterium
TGGTTGTACAATGCATAGTATCGCAATATCAATGGCACATTTCTCAACAGCATCTTGGAAGTATAGTTCAATGATATGCTGATCCACTTATGCTGCAAAAATGGATTCCTGAACCTGTCAAGCACTGTAGCTGCATAGTCCCTAGCTTCTGTTTCGCTTATATCACCCGATACCACCGAAGGAACAATTTCATCATATACCAGCGATTCAATAAACTCCAGGAATTCATCATTACCCATCGCCTCCTTTACCGTGCTAAATCCTTTCAGATAAGCCCTTGCGCAGCAGAAGCTATGCGTGCCATTCAATAAACGTAACTTAAGTTCACGAAACTTTTCAATACTTTCTGCAATCACCACGCCTTCATCTGCAGCAGCAAATGACAGTTCAGCTTTTATCTTAGAATCCCCTTCAATAGCCCAAAGCCTGAAGGGTTCGGCCATGATCATCAGCTCGTCTTCATACCCCGTATGCCTTACCATCTTATCATATTCATCTACGGGCAGCTTGCCAGGCACTATACGATCAACAAGCGAATTACAAAAGGTATTCGCTTCATTCAGCCATTGCATAAAATGTTCATCCAGCTTATTAAAAACCGACAATTCATTCAATACCTGTTGCAGAACAGTGGCATTGTCCATGACCAGTTCCGTGGGAATGATGATCACCCCAGCATCCATAGCACCATTGAAAACCTGGTATCGTTCATGCAACCACGCCAATAATTTACCTGGGAAAGAAACCGGCGGAGTGGCATCTATATTTTCTGCAAGAAAGCGGATGCCCACTTCAGTAGTATTTGAAATAACCAGCTTAAAACCGGGATCAGCAGCGGTTTCCAGCACTTTCATCCAATCCGTATTGGCATTAATGACCCGACTCACAGATTCATTCACGATCACTTCATCAATAGTAATTTCTTTCTGCACTCCTCTTACGCAAATCGTATACAAACCATCCTGCATGTTAAATGCATCCACCCTGCCAGTCGACGTACTTTTCACCATCACTATGCTGCCATTGAACAATCCCTGCTTATTCGCCTTATCAATAAAATAATCGGGCAATGCCCTTAATAACACGCCGGTACCAAATTGCAATACCTTTTCTGGCAGAACGGGCATGGTCTTGTAATTCTTCCTGTTCAATGAGGGATAAGACCTGCCTGCGGAAGAAAGTTCAACGCTCATAATCGAAGATGATTTGATTAGCTTTGCCGAAAGTAGATAATGTAATCGATAACCCCTTCACTACATAACAGGAACATCATGAACCTCTACATTAAAAATATGGTATGCAACCGCTGTATCATGGTGGTAAAACAGGAACTGGATAAACTGGGTATTGAGCATGGCAATGTGAACCTTGGAGAAGTGGAATTAAAAAAGCCACTAACTGCCGGCCAGTTGGGAAACCTTTCTAAAAGCCTTGATGCGCTTGGCTTTGAGCTGCTCGATGATGGAAGGCAAAAAATCATTGAAAAGATCAAGAACGTGATCATCCAGCATATTCATCATAATGAAGACCTTGAACAGTTTAATTTTTCCTCCATTCTTTCCTCCGAATTGCACCGTGATTATTCTTACCTAAGCAAACTGTTTTCGGAAGTAGAAGGGATCACTATTGAGAAATACATCATCCACCAGAAGATTGAAAAAGTAAAAGAGCTGATCATGTATAAGGAACTTAACCTCAGCGAGATTGCTTTTAAACTTGGCTATAGCAGCGTTGCACATCTTTCTTCACAGTTCAAAAAAGTCACAGGCCTAACACCCAGTCATTTCCGTGAAGTGGCGCAAAACAAGAGAAAACCACTGGATAAAGTATGATCGCCTGCTTATAGCTATGAACAGGTCACGATGTTACAATACCATCCAGGGCCGAGTATTCGATCCTCTGCTATTAATTTGATCCATTACAGGCCCGAATCTTGTAAAACTGTTCCATAATTGTATAAGCCCACAGCCACTTATACGCGGTAATTTTGTAAGCATAAATGACCGATATGAACAGCATTGAAACTATACCACTTAAAAAAGCACAAAAATCAAAAGGCAATACCATAAAAGATACTTTTTCAATCCTCAATATGAGCTGTGCCTCCTGTGCCGCCAGCTCACAATCCATACTGGAAAATGAAGAAGGAGTTTACAATGTATCTGTCAATTACGCCAATGCCACTGCTTATATTGAATACGATCCAACCCTGACTGGTCCGGGAAAGTTTAAATCAGCATTACAATCTATTGGATACGACATGCTGAGCGAGAAGCCAGGTGATAATGGCGATGCGCTTGAAAAAATCCGGCACGACAATTATGCCCGCCTGAAATTCAATACCACCGGGGCTTTGGCGCTGGCCATACCCACCGCCATTATCGGTATGTTCTTCATGAATATGCCCTATGCCAATTATATTATGTGGATCCTGTCTAACCCTGTAGTGTTATATTTCGGCCGGCAGTTCTTTATCAATGCCTGGAAACAGGCACGCCATGGTAAAGCAAACATGGATACACTGGTGGCTATCAGTACAGGGATCTCTTACGCCTTCAGCGTATTCAATACCCTGTTCCCACAGGTCTGGCATAGCGCAGGCATTCATGCGCATGTATATTTCGAAGCAGCAGCAGTAGTGATCGCCTTTATCCTGTTAGGTAAAATGCTGGAAGAAAAAGCTAAGGGCAACACATCTTCCGCGATCAAAAAACTAATGGGACTACAACCTAAAACGGTTTTGCTCATCACTGGTTCCGGTGAAACTATCGAAACAAAGATCGCCGATGTAAAAACAGGCGACCTACTCATGGTTCGACCAGGAGAGAAGATCGCCGTTGACGGATCAGTAGTGAAAGGAAGTTCTTTTGTGGATGAAAGCATGATCAGCGGGGAGCCTGTTCCTGTTGAGAAGAAGGCGGGTATGAAAGTGTTTGCAGGAACCATCAACCAGAAAGGAAGTTTCCAGTTCAGGGCAGAGAAAGTTGGCGCTGAAACATTACTTGCACAGATCATTAAGATGGTGCAGGAAGCCCAGGGAAGCCGTGCACCAGTTCAGAAACTTGTCGACAAAATCGCCGGCATATTCGTTCCGGTGGTAATTCTTATCGCGATCGCCAGCATGCTTGCATGGTTCATATTTGGTGGTGAAAATGCTATTACGCATGGTCTCCTGGCTTTCGTCACCGTTCTTGTTATCGCATGTCCATGCGCGTTAGGACTGGCTACTCCAACAGCGATCATGGCAGGGGTGGGAAAAGGTGCGGAAAAGGGAATCCTCATTAAAGATGCGGAAAGCCTGGAGTTGGCGAGAAATGTTGATGCCATATTGCTCGACAAAACCGGGACCATTACCGAAGGAAGGCCAGCGGTTACAAATATATTATGGGCAAAGCACCTGGATGAAGAACAACAGCAGATTCATTCCACTATTCTTGCATCACTTGAAAAACAATCTGAACATCCCCTTGCTGAAGCGATTTTGCAGTATATCAAGCCGAAGCAGGCATTAGAAGTTGAACACTTCGAAAGTATTACGGGTGAGGGAGCGAAAGGAAGCATTGGAGGCCATACCTATTATGCAGGAAAACCCCAACTGCTGGAAGCTAATAACATCACTATTGATGCTGGCTTATCAGGAGCTGCGGAAAAATGGCTGAAACAGGCAAGAACGGTCATTTATTTCGCTGATGAACAAAAAGCATTGGCCGTGGTAGCCATTGCCGACCAGGTAAAATCCAGTTCGGCCAAAGCCATTAAGCAGTTGAAAGACCAGGGCATTGAAGTGTATATG
>JAEWIW010000259.1 GCA_023386855.1 Bacteroidota bacterium
CATCCTGGTCGTAAGGCACTTCATAGGTAACCGCGCGCTTTTCAGTTTTCTGGTATTTGACTTTTGTTTCTGAAACGGGATTCTGGGCCCCTGCAAAATGAACCATCAATGCAAAGAAGGCAACAAGTAAAACTGTTCTCATCGCTAAAGGTTTAGTTATTATGGATACCCCTTATCGTATTCAATCCCTTAATTTTGGACGAAAGAACAATAAGTGAGCATTAAGAAGTTAGCCGGGCAAACTATCTGGTACGGAGTTCCGAGGATCGTCAGCAGGTTCCTGTATTTTGGTATTAGCCTGTTGGGATTTCAATTGTATGATCCGAATGGATCCTATGCATATACCCAGGTTTATGCCGTGATTCCCTTCTTAAATATACTATTTACTTATGGCCTTGAAACAAGTTTTTTCCGGTTTGCTCAAACCGAAAACCGTAAGGACCTGTACAATACCCTGAACATTTCCATCTTCATCAGCACACTGTTATTGACCCTGTTGCTCTTTGCATTCCGGGGGCCGCTGACCTCCTTTATTGAAATGGAAAAGCACCCCGAGTATGTGAGCTGGATGATCTGGATACTGTTCTTTGACACCCTGTACACCCTTCCCATGGCCAAGCTCCGGCTGGAAGAAAGACCAAGAAAATACGCTTTCATCAATGTCAGCAGCATCATGCTGAACATCGGGCTGGTAATGTTTTTCTTTTATGTAGCAAAGCCTGCACATGAACAGGACCCCGATTCTTTCCTGGGAGGCTTCTTTGACCCTTCCATTGGCATCGGTTATTTCATTCTTTCCAATATGATCGCGAGCGCAGCCACGCTGCTGCTACTGTATAAGGAATTCAGGGATTTCAGGTGGGTCTTTGATGGAACACTCTGGAAGAAAGTTATGGTCTATTCCTACCCGCTGATCATTGTAGGGTTGGGAGGAATGATCAATGAAATGCTGAGCCGCCTTGTATACCGCAAGATCCTTAACGACGACCCGCTGGTGGAAGAAAGGGAACTGGGCATATTTGGCGCAAACTATAAACTCGCGGTTCTCATCACCATATTCATCCAGATCTTCAGGCTTGCCGCCGAGCCGTTCTTTTTCAACCAGTCGAAAAATGAAGGCGCACAAAAGACCTATGCCAGGGTGATGAAATTCTTTGTCATTGCCTGCTGCATGATGTTCCTGGTGGTATCACTGTTCCTGGATTTCTGGCAGCTGCTCATTGCATCAAAGTTCCCGGAGTATGCAGAAGGTATCCATATTGTTCCGATCCTCGCAATGGGAAGCGTGTTCCTGGGCATTTATTACAACCTTTCGGTATGGTATAAACTCACGAACAGGAATATGACCGGCGCTTACATTACGATTGCGGGAGCAGTGTTGACCATCCTGCTGAACCTTGCGCTGATCCCACCTTTCAGGTATACCGGTGCAGCCTGGGCCACCTTCTTCTGTTACCTGTTTATGATGGTTGTGAATTACCAGCTGGGACAAAAGCATTACCCCATTCCCTATCCAAAGAAAAAACTGCTGACCTATATTGCAATCGTTGCCCTCCTGTATATTTTCCATGAAGCACTGGTAAGACAACTCGATAGCAGTAGCACTTATTACCATATGGTCTACTATGGATCATCGATCCTTTTCTTTGCCACCTTCGTTTCACTGGTGCTGAAAGTGGAGCGAAAAGAATTTGCCAGGCTACCACTGATAGGCAGGTACTTTATCGTCAAATAATGCGTTATATAAATGATGCCATTCGTATTGCATGAAGGGTATCAGGTCAGGAAGGGATTTGTTTCTTTTTCCTGGCCGATAGTGGTCGCCGGACCATGGCCACTATACACTTTTACCTCAGCAGGCAGGGGCCAGAGTTTGGTTTCAATACTCTGGATCAGCTGATCGAAGCTTCCGCCGGGCAGGTCTGTTCTTCCAATACTTCCATTGAAAAGCACATCACCGCTGATGATGAATTGCTGCTGCTTACAGTAAAAGCTGATGCTTCCGGGAGAATGACCCGGGGTTTCGAGGATGGAAAGTTCATCGCTGCCCAACCTGATCACATCCTTTTCCGTAAGAAAGACCAGTTCACCATCATAGTTTTCAAAAGGCAATCCCCATGAATTACCATAAGCCGGTCCCATAGCCAACACTTCCTGTTCATTAGGATGAAGATGGAGTTTGAGACCATAGGTTTGCTGGATAAAACGGTTGCCGAAAATATGGTCGAGATGGCAATGGGTATTTAACAAATATTTAGGCGCGAACCCGTTGTCATCAATATAATCTTTGAGCTGTTTTCGTTCATGGGGATAGTAACACCCGGGGTCAATGATCATACATTCACCCTGCTCATTGGAAAGGATATAGGTGTTCTCCTGGACCGGGCTGAAAGTAAATTGTTTTATAGTGAACATGGTTGCGGCTATTTGTATTTTGTATTTTAGGTAACGGGATTACTTTAACTTTAAACACTAAAGATAGGATATGCAATTTTCACAGGTAATTACAAGAGCTAAAGGATGGATCCTATTCATACTGGCTTTTGGGTTCTGCAATCTTGGCGCCAGTGCACAGGTCAATACCGTGGAGTTTGGAAAGAACCGCGTGCAGTACCGTAAATTCAAATGGCAATATTACCAGACGCCCAATTTCAATACCTATTTCTATGAGAACGGGCAAACGATTGCAAACTATGTTGCCCAGATCGCCGAACAGGAACTGCCACAATTGGAACAGTTCACTGAATATGGATTGCAAAGAAGGGCAAACCTGATCATTTATAATAATTTCAATGAGCTGCAGCAGTCGAACATCGGGTTAAACCTCGACTGGCAAACCACCGGCGGCATAACCAAGCTGGTGAACAACAAGATCATTGTTTATTTCGATGGCAACCATGCCAACCTGAAAAGACAGGTAAGGCAGGGTATTGCAAGAACACTGCTGGATAATTTATTGTTCGGTGATGACCTTGGGGAATTCGCTGCCAACCAGGCCTTGCTCGACCTTCCCAAATGGCTTACTGATGGATACGTTGAATATGCCGCCGAAGAATGGAGCCCTGAACTGGACGACCAATTGAAATCGGCGTTGATGTCGGGTGAATACAAGAACTTCTACCAGTTTGCTTTTAAACAACCCACGCTTGCGGGCCATGCTTTCTGGTATTATGTAGCAGAAAAATACAAGAAGGAAAATGTTACCTACTTCTTATACCTGGCAAGAGTTTACCGCAACCTCAACAGTGCTTCGAACAGGATCACCAAGAAAAAATTCAAGGCCCTTCTCCAGGATTTCATGATGGAGAATGAAGAAAAATATTATAAGGATATCAAGGGCAGAAGGAATTTTCCAAAGGGAACCATATCTATTGTTGAAGAAGTAAAGGAGAACAAGAACTTTATCCGATTCACTCCTAACCCGCAGCCACGCAGTCAAACTTATGCAGTGGTGGAATACATCAAGGGCAAGTACTATGTTGTATTGTATGAAAATCTTACTGAAAGAAAAGTGTTGCTGAAGAATGGTGTAAGAAGTTTTGAGAATGAAGTGAATCCAAATTATCCATTGCTGGCATGGGATGGAAAAGGTACAAGGTTGGCCTGCATTTACTGGGATAAAGGCAAGGTGAAACTTTTTGTATATGACATGATTGCCCGGTATAAACCGGTTAAGCAGGACATCACACATTTTGAGCAGATCACCGACATGAAATATATGCTCGATGCGAATACCTTACTGTTAAGTGCAGTGAAGAATGGACAGTCGGACATTTTCGTTTACAAGATCGACAAGGATACTTATGAGCAGGTGACCAATGACTCCTATGCCGACCTTGATGCATCGTTTGTTTCCTTCCCGAATAAATCAGGAATCATCTTTTCATCGAACCGTCCCAATCCCACTGTAGTAGGCAAGGATACCGGTATGGCTTCAAATAAGTTCAACATTTTTCTTGCGGATAACTATAATAAAAGCGAGTTCAGGCAGATCACGCAGTTAACTAAAATGAAGCATGGCGATGCACGATATCCCATGCAGTATAACAATACACACTTTACTTTCATCAGTGATGAAAATGGAATTGCGAATCGTTATGCAGGATTTTTCTCTACAGAAAGAGCAGGACTGGATACCGTATTCGTTGTGGGCGACCAGGTGTTAAGAAATCCTGATGAGAAAGAACTGGATACCACCTTAAGAAATGCGGGCAAGAATGAACCCGATAGCATGTATGTATTTTCAGTAACCAATGATTCGGCATATGTGTTCCCTATCACTAACTATCAAAGTGGGCTGATTGAAACAAAGGTAGCTGGTGACGCTGGCCAGGTAAGTGAAGTAAGGCAGGAAGGAAATTTAAAATTCCTGTATAAACTTAAAGTGGATGAGACCGCTTTGAGAAGAAGGAATGTGAACCCAAGGCCAACGGAGTATAGAAAGAAAACCATTGCACAGGAGCAGGTAGAAACCGGTGAAGCGTTGCAGTTCCAGCAACCATCAGCACAAGCTGACACTACGAAAGCAAAGGATGTTTTTGAAACCGAGTTCGAAGATGATACTACCAGTGCTGCATGGGGAAGACCGCAGGCTGTGTTAGATCAGCCGATTGAAACCGTTCTGTCAAAAGCAAAGAAATTTGATTACAGGCTCAAGTTCTCGATTGATAATTTCTCCGGTTCATTCAACAATGATATTTTAATCAACCGCTATGAGCCGTATACAGGATCATTGCCTATCACCCTTCAAAGTGGAGGAGCATTCAATGGAATGTTGAAGGCATCGGTGTTTGACCTGTTCGAAGATATCCGTTTTACGGGGGCTTTAAGGTTACCTGTTGTAGGTGGCGGAGGTGCCGGCTTCAATGTAGGAGGTGGCGGTGCAAGCGTGTTCCTTCCCACCAATCAATCCCTTTTTGATGGAGGTGGAGAATGGTATGCAAGAGGTGATTATCTCAAAAAGAAATTTGATTATTCACTGATCTATTATCGCAAAACCGAGATCGGTTATGTAAATGGAATCAATGGAACCACTATTCCTTATGAAGGAAAGATGTACACCAACCTGTTCCAGGGTGTTGTTAAGTTCCCGCTCGACAGGGTAAGAAGTGTGCGTTTGATGGCTGGTGTAAGAAGAGACAAGGTAGTGGTAAGAGGAGATCTGTTCTATGATAGTTCATCGTTGAAAGCGCAGGATCGCAACAAGCAGGACTTCATCATCAGCAGGCTTGAATATGTTCATGACAATACTATACAAAAGGCCATGAACATCATGAATGGATTAAGGTTCAAGATCTATATCGATGTGAATTCGCAGTTCAATAAAGCGGATGCAAAGAATTCAAATATCAAGCCTGGAAAATTCAGTTTCAATGGCGGTGTGGATGCGCGGTATTATTATCCCATTTACAGGAACTTCATCTGGGCAGGAAGAGCTGCAGCGGATTTCAGCTGGGGTAGCCAGAAGATCCTGTATTACCTCGGAGGGGTTGATGGATGGATGTTCCCGAAATATAACCAGGAACCACGACCTGAGGATCCTACCTATGCATTTCAGTCGCTGGCGGTAAACCTTCGTGGATTCAGGCAGAACGTGGCTAATGGAAACAATGCCATTATCATGAACAGTGAATTCAGGTTGCCCGTATTTTCAACCTTATTCAACAAGCCAATTAATAATGCCTTCCTTAGAAATTTCCAGCTGGTACAGTTCATTGATCTGGGGTCGGCATGGAATGGATCTTATAATGCGCTGGCAAGGCCGACACAAAGTTATCCTCCTGGCGGTGGGCCGGTAATGGTTAACCTGCGGGCCGGAGGTATTGGTCCTTTTGTAGGAGGATATGGTTTTGGAGCAAGAAGTACATTGCTGGGATATTTCCTGAGGCTTGATGCAGGCTGGGATATGGGTGGATTTTTCAGGGGAAAACCACTGCTGCATTTTGCCATGGGAGTGGATTTCTAAAAAATTATTCCTATTGAAAAAAACAAGAGGCTGTCTCACAGGGAGGCAGCCTCTTTCATTTAAATTATAAGCAGAATGCGTTAATGTGTTTCCATTATAAGCTATATGCTTTGATTTTTTTATTAATTGTATTGCCATTTAGCCTTGCGCGAAAAATACATCACGAGCGCAAGTGTGATGAACAATCCTACGCTTCCCATTAACAATGCATAATCCTGCGATTGGATCAGCACGAAAATAAAGCCATAGAGGAGCAGTAAGACAAGACAGATAAATGATGCGATACGTGAAGATTGTAGTACGGAACGTACAAATAAAGTGACCAGGGAAACAGTTGCAATAGTGGCTAACAGGTAAGCCAGGTTGAAGGAAAGATATTCCGATACGGACAGCAACAAAGTATAAAACAAAATCAGGGCAAAGCCAACCAGTACATACTGGAATGCATGAATGGGCCTGCCATAGATCAGTTCAATAAGAAGAAATGCCGTAAACGTAAGCACGATACAAAGCAATGCATATTTTACGGAGCGCATTGACTTCTGGTAAATATCAACAGGGACCAGGAGGTCAACGCCAAAGCCTGATTTTTCCAGCTCATAAACTTTATCGCGCCATTGTTGAGGAAAATTCCTGTTCAGGTATAGAACATTCCATTCGGCCTCAAAGCCTTTTGAGTTTACGGTGCGGGTGTCGGGAAGGTAACTTCCGTTGAAGCTCGGATCGGGCCATGGGGAAGACATGCGCACGTGGGTCTTTTTGCCCAGTGGTAAAAATGCCATGGAGCGGGAGCCGCGCAATTTAAAATCGAGGTTAAAGGGAAGGGATTCAAGACTATCAGCTGCATTGATGGCGATCCTTGCTGTTAGTGAATTTTTAAACTGGGGGTTATCCTGCTGTCCGGGCACCAGCTCATAGTTTGTTCCACCGAGGTTTACCCGCACTTCCTCTCTTATCCCACGTACATCATCAAGGGCAAATAACATATAGGCTTCATTCCATAAAAGATTGCCATCAGGAATTCCAAGCGAAGCGATATCCATCTTTCCAAACCTGCCTTTCAGTGTAAGATCGCCGGAGTAAACAATGACCTTATAAATACCGCGTGAACGTTCTTCCGGGTGGATGGTAGAATTGATATCCAGTTCTTCAGGAAGAAAATAAGCAACCTTTTGAAGGTTCACCAGGTTTCCCTTATCATCTTTCTGAGGCTGGAGGTAGGGCAGGCAAATCACCGGGCCGGCAATGGTTTGGGTTCCTGCCCATTTTGAACTGATCTCATCGACGGCTTCCTGCTGCCTCGACTGGCGTTCTCTTACAAGGTCCTGGACCATATTGGCGGGTACCAGTAATAAAAGGGCAAGAAAGGCGATCAGGATGCCTTTGAAAATTATGCGGTTCTTTTGCCAGAAGCTGGTGATAAAAGCGGTTGAATTGGTTTCCATTGTTTATTTTTTAATTAAAAGTGCTTTGTATTTCAAAGTGTATAGTGAAAAAAAATTATTTAAGTCCTTTGATCATTTTTTCCAGCGCCTCAAGATGTTCTTTAAATGCTTTTTCTCCTGAACGGGTAACGGAATAGGTGGTATTCGTTTTTTTACCGATAAATCCTTTGTGCACTTTAATATAGCCGGCGTCTTCCAGCTGGGAAAGGTGTGAGGCCAGGTTCCCGTCGGTAACTTCCAGCATGGTTTTAAGGTCATTAAAACTTACATTATCGTTCACCATCAATGAACTCATCACCCCGAGCCTGATGCGGTTATCAAAATATTTATTCAGATTGCCAATCGGGTTGTTCATAAAAAAATGTTTCAGGGTCAGTTTACATCGAAGGTTTCATATCGTATTTGAAGTACATCAGTATCCCGTAAAAGAGATGGATGATGCCAAATCCGAAGGCCCAGAAAAACAATCCATAAGCAGGGAAGAATAGGCTGGTGAGGCCGGTAAGCATTTCCAGGTAGCCGACGATCCTGACATCGGATAAGGTAAACTTGGATGCATTCACCAGGCCAAGTCCATAAAATACCAGGCTTGCGCCGGCGATAAATTCCCAGGATCCCTGGTAGAGCATGGCCGCGATAAAAATTGCCCCCGCTATCATGGGAACAAATAAATTGATGATCAACCGGCGGGATGCAGGATTCCAAAGTTTTTGGTGATCACGTTTAGCCTGCCTCGAAGTAAAAAAGAAAGCGAAGGCAAGCGTGGCGACCAGTACGCCAAGAGCCAACAGGGAAAGGTTTAATAACAGGTCCATTGACCGGTGAAAATCAAAGACCTCATTACCCGGCTGGGATTGGCCACCATAGATCCACTGGTAAGCAATGAAACTCGCCAGCAGCGAAAAAATGCCTGCCATGATACCACTCCAGCCACTCAGGGAAAGAAAACGCGATGACCGTTCCATGATCTGGCGGATATCGTTGATGGCTTCAATCGAAGGATCGTTATGATTCATAAAAGCACTTTGAAAAACAAAGTAATGAATAAAAGGCTGTACTTCCATGATTTTTTAAAAGAAAATGGAGATAGCTGCATTGTTACTTTTCTTCCTTAATCTCAATTCCATGATTTTTTAAAAGATTGGGAATAATGGTTCTATTACCTTTCTTCCTTAAAAAAGCCCTATGGGTAATGTTAACAATGTTAACGATCGTCGCCTTCCATCCTGTACCGGCGAGGTTATGAGGATTCTTTGGTAATTTTGCTTCCTCATGTGCTCCATAAAACCTTTTGCGAAACCGGTTATTATTTTTTTCCTGCTTTTTACAGCCATTTCCTCGCAGGCTCAAACCAAAATTTTAAAAGGAACCATCAGGGATAGTCATAGTGATGAGGTCATTCCATTTGCATCCATTAGCGTTCAGCATTCTCCTGTTGGAATGTTAAGCGATTCGGCCGGTGGATTTTATTTCCGCTTTAATGAATTTCCCAGCGATACTATTGCATTCACTTATGTAGGATACCAGGATTATTACCTGGTGATTGATAGCAACCTTCTTAAAAAAACTGTAGGTAATAGCCTTACACTAACCATTCATATGGAAAGAGGTAAGTACGGTTCTGAAGTGGTGGTGAAAAGGAAAATCGATAAGGGCCTGCTGATGTGGAGACGCATAGTGAGGAAAAAGCCATATAACGACAGGTACCGCTTCCGGAATTTTTCTTACGAATTGTATAATAAACTTGAACTGGATCTTAAGAATATCAATAAGGAAAAATGGTCGGAAGCACGCCTGATGAGGCCGTTCAAATTCATCTTTGATAATGTAGATACCAGTGAGGGTGCACCTATTTTACCGGTATATCTTACCGAAAGCATCTCGGATTATTACTACCAGAAATCACCGGTGAAAAGAAGGGAAGTGATCCGCGCAAGCAAGACCCTTGGGGTCGATAATGAAAGTGTTAGCAAGCTGCTGGGTGGCATGGACCAGAACCTGAATGTTTACAGCAATTTTATTCCTGTAATGGATAAGCAGTTTGTGAGCCCGGCCAGCGACAATGGCGATGCTTATTACAATTACAAAGTACTCGATACACAGTTTGTGGGGGGAAGAAGATTTTTTCACCTGGTGTTCATTCCCAAGCGAAGGGGTGAAAATACTTTTGAAGGGGATTGCTGGGTGCATGATACCACATTTGCCATCCAGAAAATGAACCTTCGCTTGAGCAGTGATGCGAACATCAACTTTGTCCAGACCCTGAGCCTGATCCAGGAATACCAATTGCTGAATGATTCCACCTGGTTTCTTTCAAAAGATAAGTTCGTGGTGGATATTGCGCCATTGGGTAAAACTACTTTATCATTTGTTGGAAGAAAGACCACTACTTATAAAAACATCCTGATCAATGATGCTTCCGTGGTGGAAGAATTAAGGAAGAATAAGATCATGGAAGAAGTGGTTCTTCCAAAGGAGGCACAGGAAAAAGGGGAAGAATACTGGTCGGTATCGAGGCACGAGGAGTTGAGTAAATCGGAGCAGGGCGTGTATAAGATGATCGATACACTGCTGAAGATGCCTGTATTCCAGCAGTATTCTGAATGGATCAATTTTATAGGAACGGGTTATAAGAAAGTGGGCAATTTCGAGATTGGTCCATGGTATAACTGGATCACCTGGAATACACTTGAAGGATACAGGACAAGGTTTGATTTATCGACCAACCGGCATTTTCATAAAAATCTTGTACTGCATGGATACCTTGCTTATGGCATAAAGGATGAGCAGTTGAAGTATAAGGCTGATGCCATGTATATTCTCACGCGGGCGCCAAGGTCTTACCTCTATGCTTCGCATTTGAAGGATATCGATTTCGGGCAAACCTATTATGATGAGATCAGCCAGGATAATATTTTTGCGTTGGCTATAAGGAAGTCGGGAGTTCCTATCAAGTTCATGGAACTTACCGAAAGCAGGCTGGAATATTTCAGGGAAACGAGTTCTGGTTTTTCTGCGTTGCTGGGAGCTTCGAGGAAAACCTATAATCCTCTGCTTAACCTTCCACCAAAGGAAATGATTGGTGCAGGAAAAAATGATATCACTACAACGGAATTCAGTATCCGGTTAAGGTATGCCTACCTTGAAAAATTCCTGGAGAACAATTTTTACAGGGTAAGTCTTGGAAGTCCTTACCCTATTGTAGAATTGAAATATACGCAGGGGGTATCAGGACTGCTTTCCAGCAGGTATAATTATTCAAAGATCACGGGAAGTGTTTCTGATTATAAAAAGATCGCACCCTTTGGAAGCATCTATTATAATTTTTTTGGGGGAAGAACCTATGGCAAGCTTCCTTATATGTTGCTGGATATTGCACCGGGGAACGAGATCTATTATTACAATAAGTATGCGTTCAATTTAATGAACCGCTATGAATACCTGCACGACCGTTATGCGGGCATCAACTTTGAACACAATATTGGCAATGGATTGTTCAAGTTTATTCCACTCACGCGTAAGCTGAAGTTCAGGCAGCTGTATACGGTAAAAGCATTATGGGGAAGCCTGGGCGAAGAGAACAGCAGGCTGAACATGCCTAATGGTTCCGATTACCATTTTGAATCGCTGAATGGAAGAACCTATATGGAGCTGGGAACCGGTGTGGACAATATCTTCAAGCTGTTCCGGATCGATTTTTTCTGGAGGGTACTGCCGCAGCCCCTTCCCGAGGAAAGGGTAAAACGATTCGGGGTCTTTGGAAGTTTCCGGGTTGTATTTTAGACCCCGTGGCACGGGGGCGTGGCACGGGGGCGTGGCACGGGGTCAGTTGACCCGGATAAAAGTGAATTCCCATTTAACCGGGTTCTGCCAGTCTTTACCCCTAAAACTTCCAATAGGCACTTTGATCAATACATTATTCCATCCCTTCTTCAATGCAATAGCGGTGGGATCCCTGAATTCATAACCCTCATCAATCAATGGGATTTCTGAATTACCCTGCTGCCCTCCTCTTTTCCAATCGGGGGCCTTCAATTTCTTTCCATTTACCCACACTTCACTTCCTTTATTATCCCAAGCCCCCACAGGTGGGGAATCTGTTGCAGGGGAGCGTGAAATATTATTGAATCCAATCCAGAAATAACCTGTGGTATCCCTGTCGCTCCAGATCCTTGAATGGGCATACCATGTGGTACTGTCATCCGGCGATTCCAATGCACCTTTGATCAACGGCGCCCACCAATGCCTCAAAACCACTGTTCCGCCGGTAACTTCTTTTGCAGGTTCCAGTTCGCGCGCTGAGCCCGTTTCCAGTTCAAATTTCCTGCCGACCTCACCATAGTTACGGTAAGGTCCATAGAGTACCCATTTCAAATTGGCTTGTTGTACATAAGGAAAAGGCTTGGTAGAGAAATACTGTTGCTTATGATCCAGGAGCCTTAATTCAAATTGCTGAAAGGCTTTTTCATTTCCATCCGAAACATTGGCAACCCAGCCTTCCACTCCTCCTCCATTCCAGCTACGTTCAGCAAAAGCAAGCATTCCAGGATAAACGGCATTCATCTTTAAAACATCTTCTTCTTTGGCCACAGCCCTGTCGTGCCACATACAAATTGTACCACCCAGCATAGATGCATCACCCTGCTCTTTATTACCAATCTTCCTGTTGAAAATGGTCACAACAGTTTCTAATGGATCCATATGATTAAGGTAGAGGTGCCTTGAATCAATGAAACGGATCTTATTACCTCCTGTAGTTCTTCCATTATCATCCATCCATAATTGCCTGATGGTACCGGGCGAAAAATTTCCTCCCGGCTCCCAGCCGATTACTTTTTTACCCAGGTCTTCCAGCAAGGCAGTCATTTCAGGAATGAATTTATTGTTGGTGATCTTCACTTCATCGGCGCCGATATGGATAAAGGGAACATCATAGGTTGAGCAGAATTCACGAAGTATATTTTTTACCATGACCATTCCACTATCCGATTGCATATCGGTTTTCATAGCTCGCCGGAAAGCAGCGCTATGCCCGGGCATATCAATTTCCGGAACGAATGTAATATGGCGATCACGGCAATACTGGATCAGCTCTTTTATTTCCTCTTCCGTATAATACATTCCCTTATTCCGAAGCATGGTTTCCGGGGCATTCAGCTGGGGATATAGTTTGCTTTGAATTCTCCATGCAATATCTTCAGTAGGATGAAAATGAAATACATTGAACTTATAGGATGCCATCACATCGATCTGCTGCTTCAATAGATCCATCGACATATAATTTCTTCCCACATCAATCATATAACCTCGCCATGCAAATGCAGGCCAGTCGTTGATCCTGCAACCGTCGATCATGACCCCATCACGCGCAAGCTGGAGCAGGGTTTGAATGCCATTGAAGATACCATGCGAAGTAGAAGCAATGATCAATACTTTATTGCTGTCCACTTCAAGCTGGTAAGCTTCATCATTCCGTTGCCCTTCATCAATC
>JAEWIW010000268.1 GCA_023386855.1 Bacteroidota bacterium
TACCCCGTGGCACGGGGCCGTGCCACGCCCCCGTGCCACGGGGTATATTTAACTGATTACGTAGGCCAGGCAAACACCATCCTGGACCCTTGCATGCACAACAAGATCCTGTTCTCCTTCTTTCAAAAATTTAAAAGGCAGCGCCATCCATTGATTGGCTTCCACGGCAACAGGCAATTGCAACTTGATATGATCCCTGAAATTCACCTGCCCGTTTCCATACCATTTGAAAATGGATTCCTTTGCACTCCATAAGGCGGTAATGAGTTCGAGGTAAATGGAATGCATATAATCATAACTGCCCACAAATTCCAGTTCCCTGGTATCAAGAAATTTTTCCCTTATACCATTGATACGTGGAGTAACAAATTCAACATCCACTCCCACCCGCTTAACCGGGCTGGCAATGGCCGCTGCAAAATTACCACAGTGCGATATGGAAAAATGGTATTGTTCTTCCTGTAAAAAAGGCTTGCGGGTATCGGCAACCAGGATCTCTTCCAATGGAAAATCTTCGTATAATTCAGTCAGCAGCAACCTTCCGGCCAAATGCTGAAGCCGCTTGTAGGGATGCGAAACATCCTTCCTTACCGGCACGCGCCCAAGGAAAAAACTTTCCGGTTCTTCGATTCGCCAAACGCCAAGCTTTGCTTCTTCGTGTATATTATGTTGATAAAACAGTGCCACAACTAATGATAAGCGGTTAATTTGCAGAATTAAGCATTATTTCTAAAATAATTAAGTTCCCATAAAATATCATGATACTTTCCGATAAGCGTATCCTCGAGGAAATGGAAAAAGGTACCATTAAAATTGAACCCTATGACCGCGAATCACTGGGCTCTAATTCATATGATGTGCACCTTGGAAACATCCTGGCAAAATATACCGATGAAGTGCTGGATGCAAAAAAACACAACAAGATCTATTATTTCGAAATACCCGATGAAGGTTTTGTACTTCAACCCCATGTCTTCTACCTCGGTGTTACAAAAGAATATACCGAAACCCATGCGCATGTTCCATTCCTGGAAGGCAAATCTTCTACAGGCCGCCTGGGGATCGACATTCACGCAACCGCCGGTAAAGGAGATGTTGGTTTCTGTGGTAACTGGACACTCGAGATATCCGTTAAACAACCTGTCAGGATATATAAAGGCATGCCCATTGGTCAATTGATTTACTTCCCCGTCGAAGGTGATATCGAAATAAAATATAACCAGAAGAAAAATGCCAAGTACAGCGGTCAGCCCGACCGCCCCATCGAAAGCATGATGTGGAAGAATAATTTTTAAGGCCAGATATTCTTTCGGTAATAGCCCGTTAAAAACAATATTACCTGGTTATATGTGAACCTGCCTGCAGGCTGTTCATTCATACGCAGGTATTGGGAATAGAAAGTGTCAATTACATCTTCAACAGGGTTTTCATAATCCTTAATGAATTTCCGCAATTCCCTGAAATGCCCTGCCACAATGGGATCCAGCGATGAATCAACCTGTTTGAGCATCATCGAATCGGCCTGGTAGAGGTAGGGCCTTATGTAAGCATACATTTCAAAATAAACTGAATAACGAAATACCGGATCCTCCGAAGCAGAAGCAGCAAGAAAAGCGACCATGTTGGCTTCACTTTCCTTGGCATATCCCAACTGGTGACCGATCTCATGGCAACTGATGAATGGCCGGAGAAAATATGGAACAGCGGTGTTCACCTGCGCTTCACCTGTAAAGGGATTATAATAGCCCGTGAAGCCCATGTAATTTCCCGCATAACTATACATGGATGCCTTGATAGAAGGCCGCCCGTAGGAAAAGAAATGTTGCTGGTGAAACAATTGCGCATAGCTTTCTTTTGCGCCTTCGAATAATACCCTGTTATGGGAAACTTTATTAATGGAATCTTTTGCCAATGGGGCAAGCTGGTTAAGCCTCCCGGCAAGATCCTGCGCAAGTTTTATGAATTCAATACTATCCGGTTCATGCATATCCAGCTGCATTTCATGCGCAATGCCCAGCCGGTTATAATTCAGTCCCCACGATAAATTAAACCATGCATAGATTACCAGCACTACGCGGATAATCCTAAGTACTGCTGAGCGGAACCAGTCCCGCGACATTCTTTTTTTTCTGAAGCTCCACCCTGTTTTAATGATGGCATAAGCGAGGAAGACCCCGGCGGCACCATAGAGTAGATCTCCAATACTAAATGGTACACGGCCGAGCACTGCCCTTTGAAAACCTGCGATATAGGGATAGATCCCATTTGAATAATACCGTTCAACCAAAGCGGGATAAAGGGAAAAGATCTTGATGCAGGCAATAATGATCACCAGTACCCAGATATCCGCATACTTCCTTACCATCTTATAAAAATAAGGCAGGAACCCTTATTTTGCATGAAATACGCCATATGGACCTGGAATTCAACCGCAATGAAGACAAAATGAAACATGCCCTTTCGCAATTGCGCCAGCGCATGGAAAAAGTGAAACTGGGAGGCGGTAAAAAAGCCATCGAAAAACAGCACCAGAGAAATAAGCTCACCGCAAGAGAACGGATTGAATACCTCTGCGATGAAGGCAAACCATTTATAGAAATTGGTGCATTGGCAGGAGAAGAAATGTATGAAGAATATGGCGGATGCCCTTCGGGTGGAACAGTTTCGGGGATCGGTTATATCCAGGGGAAGCAATGCGTGATCGTTGCCAACGACCAAACGGTTAAAGCAGGTGCATGGTTCCCGATAACAGGCAAGAAAAATCTTCGGATGCAGGAGATCGCCATGGAAAACCACCTTCCCGTTGTATACATCGTTGACAGTGCCGGCGTATTCCTTCCCATGCAGGATGAGATATTCCCCGACAAAGAACATTTTGGAAGAATATTCAGGAATAATGCAAAAATGAGCGCGATGGGCATCAGCCAGATCGCTGCCGTAATGGGACCCTGTGTGGCCGGTGGCGCTTATCTTCCCATCATGAGCGATGAAACATTGATGGTGGAAGGCAACGGATCCATTTTTCTTGCTGGTCCTTACCTGGTGAAAGCCGCTATAGGAGAAGATATCGACCAGGAAACCCTTGGTGGCGCCGTTACCCATACATCGATTTCAGGAATTGCTGACTATCGATTTGATACGGAAGAAAAATGCCTCGACCAGGTAAAGAAAATTATATCCAGACAGGCCGATAATGAAAGAGCTGGTTTCAACAGGATCACTCCTGTTGCTCCCGCTGTGAATCCTATAAATGTTTATGGACTATACCCTGCTGATGGAGCAAAGACCTATGATATGTTCAGCATCATTGAAACCATCGTGGATGCCGACAGTTTTGATGAATTTAAAGCCGATTATGGTCAAACCATTTTGTGTGGCTATGCGCGCATTGATGGATGGGCCGTGGGTATCGTTGCCAACCAGCGTAAGATCGTTAAGAATGCAAAGGGAGAAATGCAGATGGGTGGCGTGATATACAATGATAGCGCTGATAAGTCGGCCCGCTTCATCATGAACTGCAACCAGAAAAAAATTCCACTCATATTCCTGCAGGATGTTACCGGTTTTATGGTGGGCTCAAGGAGTGAACATTCAGGCATCATAAAAGATGGAGCCAAGATGGTGAATGCCGTTGCCAATTCAGTAGTACCCAAGATCACCATCATCATTGGAAATTCCTATGGTGCGGGTAACTATGCGATGTGTGGCAAGGCCTATGATCCGCGATTCATTTTCGCCTGGCCTACTGCAAAAATTGCGGTGATGGGTGGTGACCAGGCGGCCAAAACCCTGTTACAGATACAGGTTGCGGCGATGAAATCAAAAGGAATGGAAGTGAGTACTGAACAGGAACAGGCATTGCTGGAAGATATCAAGGGAAAATATGAAGCACATACCTCACCCTTCTATGCTGCTGCACGCCTCTGGGTCGATGGCATCATTGACCCCGCACAAACCAGGAAGATAATTTCTGAAGCACTGTTTGCCGCCGATCATAATCCACATATTGAAACATTTAAAACCGGTGTATTCCAGGTTTAAAAGCAAAAATTTTTACTGGTTCTTTGGATCAGGTTATTACCTATGACTAATCATCTTATTATTTATACCGATGGTGCATCGCGTGGAAACCCAGGCCCTGGCGGGTATGGTGCGATACTGCAATGGGGCGATGTTAAAAAAGAATTATCTGCCGGCTACCGGCTTACCACCAATAACAGGATGGAATTACTTGCCGTGATCGCAGCCCTTGAAGCCTTGAAAAAAGAAGGAATGAATATTACCATATTTTCCGATAGCCAGTACGTGGTGAAAGCGGTTGAGCTGGGCTGGCTAAGGACATGGATCGCCACGGGATTTAAAGGAGGCAAAAAGAACAGCGACCTATGGACTAGGTTCTATGAGCTTTCAAAAAAGCATAATATCAAGTTCAAATGGGTGAAGGGTCATGCCGATAATCCATTCAACAATCGTTGCGATGAGCTTGCAACAAAAGCTGCCGATGGAAGAAAATTATTGATCGATGAAGAATTTGAAAAAATACATGCGGCATCCTGAACTGCTTCCTGCATCAATTGATTATCCTGGTCAACATTCATGCATAATTAAAAACCATATGCGCTATCCTGGAAAATTATCCTTGAATAAATGGATGGCATTGATGATGCTATTCCTGGTTACGGTTATGATGTCTTCCTGCGGCGGAGCAAAGCATTCCCAGCAACCAACAGCCATGCCTAACCGAAGTTTACCTCCCCTCCCGGTTTCAAAAATTTTTATCCCGGTAAAGATTTACATGAAACCCCTTCTTGCAGGAATGGATTCTTCCACATCCAAAGAATTTACATCCGAAAACTGGCCGGCGTTTTTCCAGTCGTCCTGCGACTTCCGGTACCTTTACCGTTTTGTCCGTTCTCCTTTCCAATTCCGTTGCACCAATAATTCGGTAGATATTTCTTTTCGTGGTTTATACCAGATCGCCGGCAGTAAAACACTATGTGCGTTCAATAAACAGATTGCTCCCTGGGTTACAGGAAGCTGCGGCTTTGGCGATGAAAGCATGCGAAGGGTGGATATCAATATCAATTCAACACTTCGCTTTCTTCCCAATCACCAGGTACAAACTGTTACACAAGTGAACAGGATCGTGCCGCTCGATAAATGCCAGGTTACCCTGATGCAATCCGACATAACACAGCAGATCATGGATAGCATCAAGGCTTCCATTGAAGTGTATAGTAAATCATTCGACCAGTTCATTTTTGAATTGAATAATCAACCCCTGATCACTGATTGGAGGAAAGGCCCCAAAGTAATGCCTGTTGCCGGTTACGGCTTTATGAATCTTAATCCTACCCAATTGAATATCGGTCCAATGAATTATCGTGGCGATACCCTGAGTTTTTCATTGGGATATTCCGGCCGGCCGGTATTTTCATCCGATAGTAATCGCATCGCGGTAAAACAGGCATTGCCTCCAATAACCAGCACTCCAGTCAACGGGATGATCGATACCTATCTCGATGTAGTGTATGATTACGAAGATTTCAATAAGATCCTGAACGACAGCCTGGGGAATAAACCTTTTACTGTTGAAGGAAAAACTTTTGTGATCAAAGAGGTGGGGTTAAAGGGCAATGATGATGGAAAAATAAAGCTCGATCTTTCATTTACCGGTTATAAAACCGGGAAGCTAAGCCTTGAAGGAACGCCAGTTTTGGATTCCGCGAACCAGGTTTTATCCATGCCGGATATCGATTTCAGCATCGACAGCCGCGATATGTTGGTGAATATTGGCAAAGGGTTGTTTAGAAAGAAGATCATGAAGCAGCTCAGGAACCAGTCGGTACTTGATTTGAGGGAGCTGATCAACCGTAACCGCGACAGGATCGCGGCCCGCCTGAACCAGCAGGTAACGGAATGGATGTCGACCAGGGGCACCCTGCACGAGCTCAGGCTGGTGGGGATCATGTCGACTGCTGATCATTTGCAGCTTCAACTAAGCCTCAAAGCTGACCTCGAACTGGTTGGGAATCCTCCTTCCAGCTTGGTGAGTTACTGACCCCGTGGCACGGGGGCGTGGCACGGGGGCGTGCCACGGGGGGTGTTTTTCCACATCCCGGCAACCTTTCTTGCCTATGTTACGTAATACTTCCCTGGAAAAAATTGTACATTCCATAAGGACCTTGCCACTTGCAAACTGATCATTCAAAAATATCTTCCCTGTTAACTGGCTGCCGTAATAACGACAGGGCATGCCAGAAGGAAATGTATTACCTGCTCAGGGGCTTTGCCATGAAGATCTGTTACCGTTATACCAATAAAAATGAAGAATCAGAGGAGATCGTGAATGAGGGTTTTGTGAAGCTGTTTAAAAACCTTAACCAGTTCGATGAAACCAGGCAGCCCGATATCCTACTATCACTGAAAGGATGGTTTAAACGAATCCTGGTTAACACCTGCATAGATCATTTCAGGAAACATCAATCAACACAGGCAGGCCATTATATTCTTAGTGCAGAAAATGAAAATATCAAGGACAATTCCGAAAATGGCATTGACCTTTTATCTTATAAAGAAATCATCACGGCAATCAGGTTACTGTCTCCTGCATACCGGGCGGTCTTCAACCTATTTGTAATTGAAGGGCTCAGCCATGAGGAGATCTCAAAGCAATTGAATATCTCCGTGGGAGCCAGCAAATCCAACCTGTCAAAAGCCAGGGAAAACCTTAGAAAACTATTATTAAACAAATCTCTTTTCAACGTATATGTCTCACCTTTCTGACAAAGATATTGACCGCTTGAGCAGGGAAGCTGCTGAGCAGTTCGATGTGGAGTCTAGCACATCGGGGTGGGAGGCGCTTGAGAAAAAACTCGATAAGGAACTGCCCACAGAAAAATCGCGGCGCCGTCGCCGGTGGTTCTGGTGGATAGGCTCCCTCCTATTGGTATTGGGAATTTCCGGTTTACTTTATGGTTTGTTCTTACATCAGAACAAAAATGAAGGCAAGCCGGTTTTATCATCAACCGGGATCCAAAATACCGGTAAAGGCAGCGAACAACAAATGGCCAGGAATGCCAATCAGCAAGCACTGCCCGGTAATAATGTAAGAATAAACAAGGATGCATCTTCTTCCACGCAACCTGTTAATGCTACATCGTCCTCACAACCTGGCTATGCATCTTCTTCCCCGCAACCTGCTAATGCTACATCGTCCTCACAACCTGGCAATGTGTCATCGCCCAGTGAAGTCAATGATCCATCAAAAGCCGACAGGTCACAGGGAATCACTGTTAGTAAACCAACCCAGGCAACTAAACAACCATCGATTTTGGATAAATACCGAACTAAAAATCCTTCATCAATAACTTCAATAAAAACCAATAACCCTACCACTATTTATCCTTCAGCAAAGCCAACACCACAAGATCAAAATCTTAAAGCCTTGTCCAATGAGCTGGTGATTACCCCTGGAAACAAAGAAATTAATACAGGAAAAAGGATCATTGAAGGAAAAAACATCGAGTTGCAAATCATCGATCGGAATCATTCATTCAGCGTTCCTTCGCCCGCACAAATAGATAGTTCCCTTTCATTTTTGGCATTAAAGCCGGTGAACACCCCATCGACCTTAAATAATCCATCAATAAAGATCCCGTCGAAATTCAAACCCTATTTCGAAATTGGTGCACTTGTAGGTTCCGATTTCAGTAATGTTCGTTTTTATGGTTCAGATAAACCTGGCTTCAATACAGGCCTTTCGATCGGTTACCAGTTTTTGCCACGTTGGCAACTTGCAACAGGTATCACTTACACGGTGAAAAAATACAGCGCCAAAGGAAATGATTATAAGCCTGCCAATGATTACTGGACCAATTACGTGAAGATGGATTTTGTTTCCGGTGAATGTTCCATGTGGGAGATCCCTTTATTAATACGATACAGCTTCTCGGAAAGCCAGCGCAGCAAATGGTTTTTGACGGGAGGACTTTCCAGTTACCTGATGAAAAAAGAAACCTATGATCTGTACTATACTGAGAATGGAATCTACCAGAGCAGGCACAGGTCGTACCCCTCGGATAAAAAATATTTCTTTTCAATTATTCATCTTGTCGGAGGATACCAGCGACACCTTACTGAAAGATTATCACTTCAACTGGAACCTTATTTCAATATGCCCATGAAAGGGTTGGGTTATGGCAGGATGCAGATCAACAGCTTTGGAACTAACCTGTCGCTTATTTTTAAAATTCCCTGACCCCGTGGCACGCCCCCGTGCCA
>JAEWIW010000289.1 GCA_023386855.1 Bacteroidota bacterium
GCTTCATCCTGCACCGGCTGGAACGCATACCAGTGACAGGCGATAAAATGTCGTGGGAAGGATTCCAGTTCGAGATCATGGATATGGATGCACAGCGGATAGATAAAGTACTGGTGAACATATCCGATGATATCAAAGAAGGAATGGAAGAAGATTAATGGCTAATCATAGCCTTTAATGATGATCACACCAGGTGCCCTTAATATTATGCAGTTCCTTTAAGTATCCTTTTCCAGTACATCCATGGCAGCACATATTTTTTCAACAGGTACATACTATGCCGCTCCTTACTTTGGTCAAAAGGAAATGTTTCCTGTGGCTTGTTATCGTAATCAAATTCTGCCAGCACCAGTTTTCCATAAGCGGTGACCAGCGGGCAGCTGGTATAGCCATTGTATTTCGCGGTTAAAGGCTGGTTATTTATCCCAGATAATAAATTACTTACCAGCACCGGCGCCTGTTTCCTGATGGCTGCACCCGTTTTGCTGATGGGCAGCGATGAGCTGTCGCCCAATGAAAATATATTCGGGAACCTGTTATGCTGTAAACTGAATTTATCAACATCAACCCAACCCGCACTATTGGCCACTTCACTTTTCCTGATAAAATCGGGAGCGCTTTGCGGAGGGGTAATATGGATCATATCAAACTTTATTTTTTTGACCTCATCCTTATTGTGTTCCCCGATGCCAATAAAAGTGGCCACTTTATGGGGACCGTCAATTTCGGTTAACCTGTACATAAAATTCAAACGGATATTAGCCCTTTCACAAACTTTCAATAATGTTTTTTCATAAACAGGAACGGCAAATAATTTGGCTGCCCCGCTCCAGTACTGGATATCCGCCTTATCGAGCAAACCATGCTTCCTGAAATAATCAGCAGCCAGGTACATGATCTTATGCGGTGCGCCGCCACATTTTACCGGCGTATCCGGGTTGGTAAAGAGTGCAGTGCCCCCTTTGAAATTTTTAAAACATTCAAAAGTATATGGAGCAGCATCAAAGCCATAGTTGGAACATACCTGGTTTTTCCCCAGGGTTTCCGGCAGGCCTTTCACTTCATTCCAGTTCAATTGTATACCAGCGGCAATGACCAGGAAGCTGTAATCCAGTTCCATCGCATTATCCAGGCGGATGCGGTTTTGAGTGGGAAGAATTTCGGTTACCCTTTGCCTTATCCACTTAACTCCTGGTGGTATCACTTCCGATTCATTCCTGATGGTCTTGTTTCGGTCAAAATCTCCTGCTCCTACCAGTGTCCAGGCAGGCTGGTAATAATGGTAATCCGCAGGATCAATGATAGTTATATCAAGAGAATGATCTTTACGATGAAGCTGTGCAGCTACTGAAATGCCTGCATTGCCTCCACCTATGATGAGCACCTGGTGAATAGTGGCCATGATGTAGAATTTTTATCCAAATAACTCGATTTTGCCTTCACCTCCGGTGACCATGATCACCTGAAACCATTATCCTCATCAGTAGGTTTGCGTACCAATATGGAAAGCATGATCAATAAAGATATTCTTTCAACAATTCAGCAGCGTGGATGGCCATTAGCACCCAAGGCATTATTTAAACGTAACCATTTGTATTTAACATTGGTACTGCCGGCGTTGATCCTATCCACAACACTGAACGCACAACAGCATGGCATATTTAAGGATTCACTAAACCTCCACGCTTCTTCACACAAAAATATTGACACCACTACCTTAAGGTATGCTTTCATGCACGGAAAAACGAGTGCCCATCTCAGGTACTTTTTCATGTCGACACAAAACGCAGGTTCCCTCACCGATTATTACGCACATGCCATTGGTGGTGGATTGAAATATGAAACAGCTCCCTATCAT
The DNA here is from genome assembly GCA_023386855.1 of Bacteroidota bacterium. Taxonomy (GTDB): domain Bacteria; phylum Bacteroidota; class Bacteroidia; order Chitinophagales; family Chitinophagaceae; genus Flavitalea. The sequence continues at coordinate 1,859 of JAEWIW010000289.1, forward strand.
GGGTTCCAGCTCGGCATGAGCGGCTTCTATATTTTTAATATTGGTTCTTCCAATCTTGCAGAACCGGATGCAAAAACCAACCAGCCCAACCGGTATGAAAGAAGCTTGTTTGATATCGAAGATCCTTCCAACAAATCAGATATTGACAGGCTCGAAGAATTATATGTTAAGTATGCATGGAAAAATTCAAAAATCATTTTTGGACGACAGCTCATCAATACACCCTTCATCAATTTGCAGGATGGACGTATGCGGCCATCAGAAGTAGCTGGCCTTTGGGCCGAGATCAACGATATAAAAAACACCCGTATTGAAGCGGGCTGGATAAAAAGGATCTCACCACGAAACACTGTGAAATGGCATTCCGTGGGCGAATCGATTGGCATATACCCGGCAGGTGTGAATGAAGAAGGTTCCCCCTCATCATATGCAGGGCAGGTAAGCAGCAAGGGAATTGCCATGGTAGGCATTACCCATAAATCAGGGCAATTGAAATTACAGGCCTGGAATGTTTTTGTTGAAAATGTTTTTAATACCTCGATGCTGCAGGCCGACCTGGCTTTAAAAAATAATGATGGAAGCCACTGGATTGCCGGTGCGCAATATATTTTCCAGGCTGCCATCAAAGACGGGGGCAATAAGGATCCCCATAAAACTTATTATGGGAAAGGCATGAAGGCGCAGACCTTTGGTGCAAGACTGGGATGGGAAAATGCACGTTTCAGCAGCTCGATAAATTATAACCGCATAACTGCGCTTGGTCGGTTTCTTATGCCCAGGGAATGGGGTAAGGAACCTTTTTACACTTTCTTACCCAGGGAAAGGAATGAAGGCACCGGCGATATGAATGCCTATATGTTCAGGGCGGCCTATGAATTACCCGCGATACATTTAAAAACAGGTGCGGGCTTTGGTTATTATGCATTACCGGAAGTAACCCATTATGCGCTCAATAAATACGGCCTTCCCTCCTACACACAATTAAACCTTGATCTTAACTATGCCTTTACAGGATGGCTTGAAGGATTGGAAGCAGAATTGCTTTATGTGTACAAGAATAAATTGGGCAACAGTTTTGGGAACGATAAATACGTGATCAACAAAGTGGACATGGCCCAGTGGAATATTGTTTTAAACTATGAATTTTAAAAAGAAATGGAAAACGAAGTAACTACAAAAGACAGCAGGGAAACCAGGCAACTGGTATGGTTCAGCAGGATCTTAAGATGGGTATTAGGCGGCGGCTTCATTGCAGTAGCCATCATTTACTGGAAAGAAGGCGGTTGGCCCGCGTTGCTGTTTGGCTTACTCATTTTTATAACAGGATTCTTCCGCCCACGCCGTTGCGTGGATGAATGCAATATTGAAACAGGAAAATAAAAACCAGGGCTACATTAAAAATTAAAATCCGCCATCATATCGGGGTAATTGAGTTTCGTACTTTTTCTAACCCCATTCACCGTAACATGCATCAGGTTGATCTGGTCTTTATGGGCATCATAAAGAATGGAATTTTTGACCTGGATCTTTTTGGGAGAAACGATATTATCGACCTGGTAATAACTCCATAGCGCCTCTGATTCCCGTTCAAACCCGATAAGGGTTGCTTTAACGGGTTTACCATCCACTACAATGGTAAAATGTTTGCCCATATAATCGGTGAGCAGTTTTTGCGCAAGATCATTGGTTTTACCGGAGAAGAAATCGACACGGGCATTATAATTCTTGTTCAGGGTTTCTTCAAGATCATCGGTAAAGATCTTGCAACTCACTTCAAGGGTTTTGTCTTTCGCATTATGATTGATCTCGGTAACGCTGACATAGAATGGATGGAACAGGTTCGGGTTAACAGGTTCCGCCGACATTAAAGGGAGATTAAAAAATGTTGCCGCAACCAGCAACCACTTATACATGAGTAAAGCCATTGAACAGTTAAATTTTTCAGTTACAAATCTCTTGCATATTTTTCACTTTCATCGAACCAATTCAGTTAAATTACTGCCGGTCGCTCAGTGAACCGGTAGCTAGACAATTATGCAGGACTTCTGGTTGTATTTCTGGTTAGGAAAAGATCATATTGCCGATCTCGCTGGTTATGATCATATATTATTTGTTGCGGCGCTTTGCCTGGGATATCTTTTAAAAGACTGGAAAAAGATTCTTATACTGGTCACCGCCTTTACCATCGGGCACTCTATTACACTGGCATTAAGCGCTTTAAGAATTGTTGACGTATCTACCAAATGGATCGAGTTCCTGATCCCGGTAACCATTGTGATCACGGCATTGATGAATACCAGGCAATCAGAAAAAGCACAGAAGCAAAGAATGGAGATTGTTTACGGTTTGGCAACATTCTTTGGTCTTATTCATGGCCTTGGATTTTCGAATTACCTGAAAAGCCTGCTTGGAACAGACCATAGCATTGTTG
>JAEWIW010000329.1 GCA_023386855.1 Bacteroidota bacterium
CATATAATGTATCAGTAAAAGGAAATTTAACCTTCCATGGTATTACAAGGGAAATTAATGCACCGGCAAACATAACGGTTGAAAAAGGAGTGATCAGGGCCAATAGCAATTTTGTTCTCCAACTTAAAGATTATAATATTTCAGTGCCTACACTTGTCTCCGATAAATTATCCAATACGGTAAAAATAAACCTGGATTGCAACCTCAAACCGCTTTAAGATCTATATATGAAAAAGAAAAACTTTTCTTCTGTTTGCATTTTATTGAATTATAAAAAGCATTTTTCAAAAGTCCTGTTCTTCTTTTTTATACTTAATTCGGCATCCTTGTTTGCCCAACAGGAAGATTTATTACAACTCGTTGAAAAGGACACACCAAAAAAAGAGTTTATTAAGAACGCTTTCAAAAGCACCAGGGTAATTAATGGCCACTCTATGGAATTTCTTTCCGCCGGAACGATGGACTTCCGAATTCTTCACCGTTTCGGATTCGTGAACGAAGGGTTTAAAGAATTTTTTGGTCTTGACCAGGCCAGTATGCGGATGGGCTTCGATTTCGGCCTAACCAATAACCTTATGCTTGGAGTAGGAAGAAGTACCTTTAAAAAAGAACTGGATGGCTTTATCAAGTATGCCCCTGTTCGGCAATCGAAAGGGCCCGAAAGTTTTCCGCTTACCATTGCATTGGTTTCAGGAATTACTATGAACACCATGGAATGGGAAGATCCCCAAAGAAAAAATTTTTTTAGCTCCAGGCTTGCTTATTATTTCCAAACTATCATCGGAAGAAAATTCAATGAAAAATTAAGTTTTCAACTTAGCCCCACGATGGTTCATACTAACCTGGTTCCGTTGGCGAACAATTCTAATGATGTTTATGCCCTGGGCCTGGGTGGACGATTTAAGTTATCCAAACGTATGGCGCTTACACTGGATTATTCCTATGTCATCAATCCATTATTCCCCGAAACTCACCAGGATCCCCTGGCAGTGGGAATTGATATTGAAACCGGAGGACATGTGTTTCAATTGCATTTTTCAAATTCCACCGGCATGAATGAGCGCGCCTTAATTAATGAAACCACAGGGAACTTTACCAAAGGGGATATAAGGTTCGGTTTCAATTTATCCAGGGTATTTCAATTAAGGAAAAAATAGCACCCCGTGGCACGGGGGCGTGGCACGGGGGCGTGGCACGGGGTTTCATTTCATCCAGCCCTTCTTCTTAAACCAGTAAAATATTCCACCAATGATGAAAAGCATTACCAATATAACCGAAGGATAAGAGAAGTTTTTTTCCATTTCAGCCATCTTCTTAAAATTCATTCCGAAAAAACCGGTAACGAAAGTTATGGGTAGAAAGAACACCGAAAATATGGTCAGCACCTTCATGACCTCGTTATTCCGATGACTGGTATAGGACATATGAAGGTTCATCAGGTTGGTGACCTCATCGAGTACCTGTGAAAATAAAGTCTGGATCTTGAGATGCTCATCCTTGACATCCTGCAGGGATGTTGCAAATTCAGCGTTATTGGGTAAATGGTTTATAGGCTCAACCATTAACATGACCACCTTATGCAGCATGGAAGCCTGCCTTTTGATAAAATACAATTGGGTTAACTGGTCTTCCTCGTTTTTCCTGACCAGGATATTGTTTTCATGAAAATCGATCTGCTCGGAAAGTCGCTGCACGGGATCATCAAAGCTGGCCAACGAATACCAAACTATTCGCATAAGCACTTCTGCAGTTGAACTGCAGCCCATTTCCTGGATATTCCGCTTATAGATCAGGTCAAGAAAACTTATTTCCGCCAAATGAATGGTGATCAGCACCTTTTCGTTATAAAATATGGCCAGCTTGTTCGTAAGCTGTTGGATTGTGCTTGAACCCTTTTCTGATTTAAAAGTGTAGTACCGGAGAATGACGAAATTAAAATTCCCGGAAACATCAAACTTGGGAAGATGATCCGGCTCCAGGCAATCCTTAACCAGGTAATTATTTAACCCGTAAGTGTCAATCAATCCGGAGAGTGCTTCGGCATTGGGATCTGTAATATCTATCCATTCGATTCCTTCACAGATAGTATATTCTTTCTTTGTCATTAAACTTTAATATACAAAAACGTGCCCGCTCCTTAAAATTGGAAAATTTGAATATATTTATCGTTTTCGCTTATAGCCCTTTCTAACAATGCCCTTCATTTTTACTAAACGGTTCCTGGTTCTGCTTAGCCTCCTGCTGTTCGCCTCCCTGTTCCTGCTGATATACCTGTATTTCAAACAGAACAAGATAAGCCAGGAGGCTGGTGACCTGGTTACCCACACCTACCAGGTGATCAACAGGTCGGAACGTTTACAATACCTGGTAGCGCAGGAAGTGATGGAAGCCCGTGGCTTCCTGCTTACAGGTGAAAGCAGTTACCTTCTTCCACTTAAGGAATCCCGTGAAGAAATTGATTCCATCAATGCTACACTGACCGAACTTATAGAAGACAATCCTGTTCAGCAAGAGCAGCTTGCAAGGATAAAATCCTGGATTCACCAGCGCCAGGCTTTCACGGATTCCATTCATAAGATCAGCCAGGGCGACCGCATGCTGGCCATTGCTTTGGTCAGGTCGGGCAAGGGCAAATTGATAATGGACTCTTTGAACAGGAACCTGAATGAATTTTTCCTGCAGGAATTCCAGCTACTCCATAATCGCAAACAGGCCGTTGAACACTCGAAGAAAATGCTCGACCTCACACAGGTGATCTTCCTGTTCATTGTAACCCTTATCAGTTCAACCTTTGTTTTCATTTTCTTCAGGTTTATCATGGCCCAGCTTTCCTTCATGAAGGAAGCTAAATACAAAAGCACCGTGCTGGAAAATATTTCAGAAGCCGTGGTGCTTACCGATACTAATTTCATCATTACTGCCTGGAATAAAAAGGCTCAACTCCAGTATGGGTGGAATCAGAAAGAAGCACTGGGAAGGAAACTTGCCGACGTGGTTGGACTAAAACCTTCCTATTACCGGAGTGCTACCCTTCAGCAACTGCTTCGTTTTGGCAAATGGCAGGGTGAGGTTGAACATATCAATAAAGCTGGTGAACCCATGACTGTTCTCGCTTCACTTACCATGCTACGCTCGGTGCAGGGCGAATACATTGGAAGCGTTTCTATATTCAGGGATATCACCGAGAGAAAAAAAATGGAAGAATCGCTCCAGCAAACCAATCAGTCATTGGAAGATATGCTGGAAAAACAGCTGCTCGAAACCCAGGCCGCCAACCTGCAGTTAAGGGAACTGAATAAAGGATTGAAGGAAGCCAGGGAAGATGAAAGAAGAAAAATATCCCGTGAACTGCACGATGACCTTGGCCAGGTGCTCACCAGCGCCCGAATTCACATGAGCCTTCTCCTGGAAGAAATTGATATCAGGGACCGTGAACTAAAAAAACGTTTCGAGGAGCTGATCAAAACCCTCGACCGCTCCATACAATGGGTCCGTAACCTGGCTATGGAACTCCGACCCCTTTCCCTTGAAGACCTGGGGCTATTCCAGGCCATCCAGATGCATGCCGAGAAATTCAGTAAGGAAGTGAAAATACCGGTGGAGATCTATAACGATGTGGAGGAACTGATTATCGATAATGAAAAAGGAACTCATATTTTCCGCATCTTCCAGGAAGCCCTTAACAATGTAGCCAAACATTCCAAAGCTACACTGGTGAACATCCGCATAACTATGGAAGATTCCCAGTTCGTCATGACCATCACCGACAATGGCCAGGGCTTCGACCATAGCAAGGCTCATAAAAGATCCCTGGGATTAACCACCATTAAAGAAAGAAGCAAGATCCTTAATGCGCTATATTCTATCCAAAGCTTCCCCGGCAAGGGCACCGAGGTCAAATTGCTGATGCCCCTGTTTGAAGATTAAAAAACGATAAAAATATTTTCATCGATCATTTGCGACTGCTGTAATTATGTAGTAATTTTCCCATCGTAATTTTACTACCCCCGCTGCCTACAAGAACAATTGGAGATCCACTATTGACCAGAATTATTTAAGATGCAAAAAAACGTATTCCGTAGAGCATTGGTCTTTGTAGCAGCAATGCTGATCCTTGCTATTATCATTCTTGGAGTGATTTTCCAGGTCCAACAGGACCGTTCCGAAAAATACCAGGGTATTGTTG
>JAEWIW010000047.1 GCA_023386855.1 Bacteroidota bacterium
GCACGGGGGCGTGCCACGGGGTGTCAAAAATGATCATTATGTTTTTTTCAGATAAACTTTTTTTTATTGGTCTTGCTTTTCTTCCCCTCATGGGCCTGGTGATGTATTGGGCCCTGCGAAGGAGAAAGGAGATCATGAAAAAGATCGGCGACACTCCCCTGGTTCAACGGCTTACCCAAAATTTTTCTTACCCCCGTTTTTATATAAAAGCTGGTTTACTGCTGCTGGCTTTTGCCCTGGTAGTGCTTGCTTTGGCAAATCTCAAGAAACCATCAGGGAGCAGTGATATCAGTCGAAAAGGGGTAGATGTAATGCTTGCGCTGGATGTCAGTAAAAGTATGCTGGCCAAGGATGTTTCACCCGACAGGCTTAGCAGGGCGAAGTTATTCATGAACCGCCTGGTGGAAGTTTTAAAGGATGACCGCATTGGGATAATCCTTTTTGCCGGGCGTGCATATCTTCAGATGCCGATCAGTACGGATCACAGTGCAGCGGCCATGTTCATCCAGCAGGCTTCTCCCGAATCGGTACCCACACAGGGAACGGTACTATCGGAAGCATTGCGTTTAAGCGGCAGTGCTTTTGTGAGCCAGGAAAGAAAATACAAATCGATCGTAGTGATCACGGATGGAGAAGACCATGATCCAGAGGCCGTGCCTGTTGCACAGCAACTGCTTTCCAATGGTATCATGATCAACACTATTGGGATAGGGTCGGAGCAGGGAGCCACGCTTGTGGATCCCGCCACCGGGAATACCAAAACGGATTTGGAGGGCAACGTGGTGGTGTCGAAATTAAATGAAACCATTTTGAGGCAGCTGGCCAATTCAACCAATGGGGTCTATGTTCGGCTGAATAATGTTGAAGAGGCGGTGAACGCGGTGGTAAAGCAGTTGGGAACTATTGAAAAGACCGCCATGAACGACAGTGAGTTCAGGACTTATAAATATTATTTTCCTTATTTCCTGGGAGCAGCGTTGTTGTTGCTGATTACGGAATTGTTATTTGGAGAGAGAAGGAGGAAAATGGCGATAGGATTGCTGGTTTTATTCCTTGGAGCAGGTAATGGCGGGCAGGCTCAAACCGTGAACCAGTCGATCGTTAAGGGAAATAATCTTTATAGGAAAGGAGAATATGAGAAAGCGGTGAAAGCCTATCGTGCAGCGCAGCAGAAAGACCCGGAGAATGCTTTGTTGCAGTATAACCTTGCCAATGCGTTGTACCGGTTGAACCGGTTTGCCGAAGCTGAGCAATTGTATAGCCAGGCTATGGAAAAAGAAGATGCGGCCTTGAGCAACAGGTTATATTATAACCGGGGACTGGCGCAGACCCGTCAAAAGAAACTGGAGGAAAGTATAGCATCCTATAAGCAGGCTTTGATCAATGACCCTGGTGATGCGGATGCGCGGTTCAACCTGCAGAAAGCCTTGAGTGAGCGGAAGCCACCGCCGCAGCAAAAGGAGCAATCGAAGAAGGGGGACGAGAAGAAAAAAGAAAAGCAGCGGCAGAATAGCAGCAAGCTCAATAAAAAGCAGGTCGAGAATTTGCTCAAGGCGCTTCAGCAGCGTGAGCAGGAAGCGCAGCGAAAGATGCAGCAGAGCAGGACGAGGGCAAGTGCTCAGCCGGAAAAGGACTGGTAATGGCACCCCCCGTGGCACGGGGGCGTGCCACGGGGGCGTGCCACGGGGTAGGGAAATTGAATTATCTTGCACCCTGGTAACAAATCTATTTTCATGCAATTGTATTGTGAATCCCTGACTGGTTACAGGCGATTGAAGACGAAGGAAGTTTCGGTGGGTGACCTGAAGCTGGGAAATTTTCATCCTGTCAGGGTCCAGACAATGACCACCACGGATACCATGGATACCCTGGCCACCGTGGAGCAGAGCATAAGGTGTATCGAGGCTGGTGCAGAGTTGGTGAGGATCACGGCGCCAAGTAAGAAAGAAGCTGAGAACCTTCTCAACATAAAAAACGAATTGCGCAAACGCGGTTATACAACACCGTTAGTGGCCGATATTCATTTCACTCCAAATGCAGCAGAGATTGCGGCAAGGATCATTGAAAAGGTTAGGGTTAATCCCGGCAATTATGTTGATAAAAAAAAGTTTGAATTCATAGAGTACACCGATACCGCTTACAACGAAGAAATTGATCGCATTCGTGATCGTTTCACACCACTGGTGAGTATTTGTAAACAGTATGGAACAGCGATGCGAATTGGAACCAATCATGGTTCACTGAGTGATCGCATTATGAGTCGTTATGGCGATACAGCCATGGGAATGGTGGAAAGCGCGATGGAATTTTTAAGGATCGCGCGTTACGAGGATTACCACAACATCGTGTTGAGTATGAAATCATCGAATCCACAAGTGATGGTCCAGGCTTACCGGATGCTGGTGCAGACGATGTTTGCCGAGTTTGGCGAAATCTATCCACTGCATCTTGGAGTTACTGAAGCAGGGGATGGTGAAGATGGAAGGATCAAGTCGGCAATTGGTATTGGTACTTTATTGGAAGATGGTATCGGCGATACGATACGTGTTTCGTTAACCGAAGATCCTGAATTCGAGATCCCGGTGTGCAAGGACCTGGTAAAAAGATATGCAACCAGGAAGGATGATGCATCCATTCCACCTGTTGATGGTCTTCCTTATTCGCCTTTTGAGTACCGCAGGAGGGAAACAAATGCGGTTACAAATATTGGTGGAAAGCAGGTACCGGTTGTCGTGGCTGATTTCATGCAGCATGGCGACATAACCCCTGAAAGCTTTGAGCCTATTGGTTATCGTTATGATAGTTTAAATGATAAATGGCATATCGGTGATGCCGCTGCCGACCTGGTTTATACGGCAGGTAAGGTTCCTTCATTTTCACTTCCGGGTACACTTAAAGTGTTATGTGATTACGAGGCATGGAAGCATACCGCTTCGCCACAGGTTGTTCCGCTGATCAAAGCAAAAGATATCAGTGATGATATTTTGTTGTCGGACCAGTTGAATATTGTGGCTTATGATGCAAATGATGTTACAGGCGCATTGTCGCTGCTTGATTTTATAACTGGCAGGAACAATATCGTGCTGGCAGTATATTCCTCTAATGCGCAGCCCATGGTATCGGTGAGAAGGTTTATGGTAGAGATGATGAAAAGAAAATTGCAGGTGCCGGTGATCCTTGCTGTTGAAAGCGAGGATGCAACGATCGATGAGCAACTCATTCATTTTTCTACTGAAGCGGGAGCACTATTTCTTGATGGCATGGGAGATGGGATATGGCTGATGAATGATCCATCTAGGATCGTGAACCAGGTGGTGAGTGGAAGAACCTACCTTGAAGCCAGGAATAATCACCAGTTCATCAATAATACTTCGTTCTCAATATTGCAGGCAACGCGAACAAGGATATCCAAAACGGAATATATTTCCTGTCCATCCTGTGGCCGAACCTTATTTGATTTGCAGGAAACGACCGCGAAGATCCGTTCGGTGACCAATCACCTCAAAGGGGTGAAGATCGCGATCATGGGATGTATAGTGAATGGCCCGGGTGAGATGGCCGATGCCGATTTCGGGTATGTAGGAAGCGGCCCCGGTAAGATCACCTTATACAGGGGAAAGGAAGTGGTAAAGAAGTCGGTCAACAGCGATGTTGCTGTAGAGGAGCTTATTAATTTATTAAAGGAAAGCGGGGTTTGGAAATAACCCCGTGCCACGCCCCCGTGGCACGGGGTGGTTCTTTCAAAAAAAAAGAATTACTCCAATAACATTCTCCTGATATATTTTTCGTCAATCAGGGCATAGCTTTCTGCATAAAAATCCTGGTACCCGGCCAGCTGTTTTAGAAGAATTTTAGAACAGATGGTTTCTTCTCTCATCCCAGCATGATCTTTAAAAGAGGAATATTCCCATTCCTCTGGCCTTAAAACCAATCCTGCCCTAACGGGGTTTTGATGAATATAATTCATACAGTAATACAGGTAATCATTTGGTTTATTGATTTCCTGTTCCGTTAAACATTTAGCCCTGGTGTTTTGCTGAAACAAGGAACCTACACGTTCATATTTCCTGTTAAATCGCTGACAATAACTACTTAACAAGACGCCCAATTTTTTTTGGAATGATGAACAATCCTTAAATCCTTTAACTTCTTTACAGCCCTTTTCGTTAACCGAAAGCATAAAATGAAAATGGTTGGGCATTAAGCAATAGCAGAGTAAATCCGATTCCGGTTTAAGGTAAACCTTCATTCTCCGTAAAAAATCCTGGTAATCTTCATCGTCAAAAAAAATCTGTTGCTTGTCGTTGCCCCTATTGTATACATGGTATACCTCCCCTTCTGTGTAGTACATAATTTTTTATTCAAAATAGAGTACTAAGAAGAAACGGGGATAGCAAAAAGGCCATAAATCCGGGAGAAAATAACGCCAGAAAGTACCCCCGTGGCACGCCCCCGTGCCACGCCCCCGTGCCACGCCCCCGTGCCACGGGGTCAGGAACCAACCTTATACCTTACCCTGAAATCGGCCTTTTCATTGGCTCCCAGCACCTGCAACCCCATCCGGTTATTGAAGCAATCGGGTGCACCACTGAGGTTTTCGATGGCTATACTTGTTCTTGCAGGTGGAATATACAGCTGCAGGAAAGGATAATTTTCTTCCGCAAATATCTTTAGTTCAAGTCCGTTCACCGGGTTACGGAGTGTGCATACCGGGTCATTTCCATCGGTTTTCTCCAGCAGGAAACAATTGTCGAGTTGGGTGTCGCCGATTAGTTTACCCTCATAAAATTCACTTCTTTCTTCAAGTTCACCAGTAGGGATTAATGCGTCATTAAACTGCAGCATCTTTTTTGCATTAAACCGAAGATAGAGCCCATCCACAGGAGCATCCAGTTGAAAATAAGGATGCCATCCATCTGCAAGTGGCATTGCATCCGATCCTTTATTGGTGATGCGGGTATGCACCATAAGTTCATTGCCATGTGAAAGCGTATAGGTGACCATGCAGGTATAATGATAAGGGTAGCCCTTATCCTCTGATTTATATTCAGCCTGCAGCGTAATACAGGCATTGTTTTCATTGACAAAAGAATCGGTAACAGTGAAAGGATGATTATATAATAATCCATGAATGGCCGAACCATCGGGAAACTTGTTTTCAAATTCATATTCCTTTCCCTCCATCACATATTTCCCATTATGGGTTCTGCAAACAAATGGAGAAAGTTTTGCGCTTTTATAGGAGGTGGTTAATTGTTGATCAAGCTCATCCATATCTTTGTAATGATCGATCACATTATAAGGTCTGCCGTTTACCCTGGTGATAAAAGCATGAAGCAGTGCGCCATGATCGGGAAGAATGCCAACGGAAGTTTGGCTGCTGTTATCAATAAGATAGATTACATTCAATCCGTTTTCTGACTTGTGGTCGATAGAGAACATATTTTATGATTTACTATTCTGAATAAAATTAAACGTTTAAAAGGATGATTAACGAGATCCGCCAAGAGTTTCTTCAAATGTATGGTAAAGAGCCACTGATCGTTACTGCGCCTGGACGGGTGAACCTGATCGGTGAACATACTGATTATAATAATGGCTTTGTGTTGCCAGGTGCTATTGATAAAAAGATCGTGATCGCTGTTGCAAAGAATGATGGACATGACATCAATATTTATGCTAACCAGTTCAATGAGAAATTCAGTTTCTCACCACATAATATTGAAAAAAGCAGCAGCTGGAAAAATTACGTGCTGGGTGTTACCTATTTCTTCCAACAGCAGACCAGGCCGTTAACTTTTGGATTGGATGTAATCATTGATGGTGATGTGCCTGTTGGTGGTGGCATGAGTTCATCCGCTGCATTGTGTTCGGGATTTGGACTGGCATTGAACCAATTATTTGATGGTGGTTTATCGAGAATGGACCTGGCCTTCATAGGTCAAAAAACGGAGCATGAATTTGTTGGTGCAAAGGTTGGTATCATGGACCAGTTCGCGAGTCTTCATGGTAAGGCAGGTCACCTGATAAAACTTGATTGCAGGGATATGAGCTATGAATATATTCCGTTTGATTTCCCGCAATTCAAGATCGTAATGGTGAATACGATGGTCAAGCATTCGCTTGCCGGAACAGAATATAATGATCGCAGGCACCAGTGTGAAGAAGGAGTGAAGATCTTGCAGCAATTCTATCCCAATATACAATCGCTACGCGATGTCAGTGTTGAAGAGCTGCACCAGAAGAAAGATGCATTAGATCCCGTGGTGTACCAGCGTTGTAAATATGTTGTTGAAGAGATCGACAGGGTCCAGAGAGCGGCACAACTTTTAAAGGATGGTGATCTTGCTTCCTTCGGGTTGCTGATGTATGAAACGCATGAAGGCTTATCGAAGGAGTACGAGGTAAGCTGCCCTGAATTGGATTACCTGGTGGAGCAGGCAAAAGTGCTTTCTTATGTTGCCGGGTCAAGGATGATGGGAGGAGGATTTGGCGGGTGTACGATCAACGTGGTGGAAGCAAGCCAGGTCGATAATTTCATTAGTGTTATCCAGCCAAAATACCAGGAAGCATTTGGTAAGCTCCCTGAAGTGTATATAACTACCATCGAGGATGGGGCAAAAGTGATTTAAACAGACCCCGTGGCACGGTACCGTGGCACGCCCCCGTGCCACGGGGTATAAAACAATTACATGAAAACCGATTTTCTTATTGTGGGATCCGGCATTGCCGGGTTGACCTATGCCCTGAAAGTGGCCAGGCAGTTCCCCGACAAAAAAGTCCTGATCGTTACCAAGGGACAGGCCGATGAAACCAGCACCAAGTACGCGCAGGGCGGTGTTGCCGGCGTAATGGACCCCATCAATGACAGCTTTGAAAAGCATATCGAAGATACCCTGATCGCGGGCGATGGCCTTTGCAACCCGCATGTAGTGGAGATCGTGGTGAAAGAAGGCGTGGACCGAATCCGTGAACTGATCAACTGGGGAGCTGAGTTCGACAAGAGCAAGGAAGGCGAATACAAGCTGGGACGAGAAGGCGGCCATAGCGAATTTCGCATACTGCATCATAAGGATGTTACAGGAAAAGAAATGGAACGCGCGCTGCTCGAAGAGATCAGTGAATATTCCAACATCGAAATGGTGAAACACTGGTTCGTGGTTGACCTGATTACCCAGCACCACCTGGGGAACCTTGTTACAAAAGCGACTCCCGACATTGAATGTTACGGCGTTTATGTGCTGAACCGCGAAACCAACGAGATCCTCACAGTACTCGCCAAGGTTACCTTATTCGCAACAGGAGGCAACGGCCAGGTGTATCGAACAACCACCAATCCTTCCATTGCTACCGGCGATGGAGTGGCCATGCTGTACCGTGCAAAGGGAAGAATTGAAAACATGGAGTTCATCCAGTTTCATCCCACCGCTTTATTCGAAGCAGGGGAAAGTGGCCAGGCTTTTTTAATTACCGAAGCCGTAAGAGGTGATGGTGGTATCCTGCGGAACAGGGAGGGCGAGGCTTTCATGAAACGATACGACGAGCGCCTGGACCTTGCACCTAGGGATATTGTGGCCAGGGCCATTGACAGTGAAATGAAACGGGGAGGTACCGATCATGTGTACCTCGATGTGCGACATATATCAAAGGAAAAATTCATCGAGCATTTCCCCAATATCTACGAGAAGTGCCTTTCGATCGGTATTGATGTAACCAAAGACATGATACCGGTGGCACCTGCAGCGCATTATAGCTGCGGGGGTATTAAAACCGATGAATGGGGAAGAACCTCCATCCGCAACCTGTATGCCTGCGGGGAATGTTCCAGCACCGGCCTGCATGGTGCAAACCGGCTGGCCTCGAATTCACTGCTGGAAGCCATGGTATTCGCGCATCGCTGTGCAATGGATGCAGCGTTGCACATCAATGATATCCCATACCAGGAAGGCATTCCCGACTGGAATGCTGCCGGTACAACGGCTCCTTCTGAAATGATCCTGATCACGCAAAGTTTAAAGGAACTCCAGCAGATCATGAGTGATTATGTAGGTATAGTGAGAACAAACGTGCGACTGGAGCGTGCCCTCAAG
>JAEWIW010000078.1 GCA_023386855.1 Bacteroidota bacterium
ACCTATAGCGGCCAGGTGATTGAATTTGACAAGGCATTGAATTCAGGATTGGACCTCCATCCAAAATCCTATGACTGGAATGTTATGCCACCGAATGTTCCCGATGAAGATGGATATTACGCCATCGCAACACCAGGCGTAACGAAATATGTTTAATAGCACCAGGCAAAACGAATTATGTTTGAAGTGCGAAGGGTAACGAAATGTTTTTAAAGCGACAGGTTTAATCAATCTGTTTAGCAGGTTTTTTGTAGTATCATAGCCACGCTTAGCGTGGCTATTTTTTTGGTGGGGCATAATCAGCAGGGAAATTTGCATTTTTCAAAAACAGCCATACATTTGTCCTGTCTCAACCATCCTCTGATATTTCCGTACCTGCAGGTAACTTCTTCCTGTTCCAGTTTCCAAATCATGTTCATCCTTTACCTGTGACCCTTTATCTGCCTTTGCGCGATAAGTTCTGCATTATCCATTCCTGTAAGGAACTCTCCAATCCTTAAAAATTTTTCATTATCCATTCCTGTAATGAACACGCCAATCCTTAAAAGTTCAGCATAACCCGTTATTGATATACCCGACTTCCATTCCTTTGATCCCTCACTCCTTCCTGTAAATAGCCAGCCCATTTCCCGAGAAACCTGGATCGCTAAACCTTTGTCCCTTGCGGCTTTCAAGCCATCGGGGAAGGAATTACCTCATACCGAAACCCTCTAAAAATGAAAAGAATTCTACGCTTCATTACCCTCTCATGCATGGCATGTTTACCCGTTCTCCTGTATGGTCAACTTACGGAAGACTTCAACGGAAAGAACAATATTTCAAGCAAACATATGCGCTCTTACCTGCAGCAGCATTGCTGGAATTTTGTTGAATTTGAAACCGATCCCAATAACTGGGACCCGGGGATCGATGGAGATGGCGCAATGGTATCAACACCTAACTCCAACCCTCATGTGATGAAAGGCATTTATACCCCAGAATTGAAGGTGGAAGGAGATGCCACCGTTAAGTTCAGTTATACCTTTAATAATGCCAATGGAAAGGGCAATACGCAATATGTAAGGATTTACCTTGCGGATGCGGCGTTCAATCCCGTTTACCTGTTAGACAGCATGGATGTCCAGGACCGTGAGAACAAAAAGATCTATGAATACGATAAAACCTTCACCGGCATACCCAATGGATCTTACCGTATACTGATCAATTACGGTGGTACAGGGTTAACCACCAGGATTGCTATCGATAAAATAAATATATCTGAAAATATGATGTACAGTGAAGGTTGTAACCAGGCACCTGTTGCAGCAGATGATGATATTGTAGGAGAAAACAATTTCACGGCGCGTGGCAGAATACTTCCTAACGATTATGATCCTGACAACAATCCTTTCAAACCTTATATCACTAAGAATCCTAAAAAAGGAACAATTACATTAAATGATGATAATACATTCAGCTTCACACCAGACGAGGGATTCAGGGATAATAAGGTAACTTTCAAATACCGTGTTTGTGAAGAAATTACCAATGGACTTTGTTCCAATGAAGCAACAGTAACCATTGCTTTTCCGAATACCACATTGCTGCCGGTAACCCTGCTTGAGTTTTCAGGAAACTATAAGAACAATGGATTTGTTAATCTTAACTGGGCGACCAGCAGCGAAACGAATAGCGACAGGTTTGCTATTGAAAGAAGTACTGATGGGCAAAGCTGGATAGAAGCCGGAACCGTATTGGCAGCAGGAAATTCAACCATTCAACATCATTATCAATTCAATGATCATGTAGGCAAGAATACAGCCTTGAAACAGGATCTCTATTACCGGCTTAGGCAATATGATAAAGATGGCAAAAGTGCTGTAAGCAGGATCATGATCGTGAGAGTGTATAATACCCGGTCTGTTAAAACAGTGAGTGTAACTCCTAACCCTGCCAGGTCCGATATCCAGGTGATGCTCCAGTTATCGGATGCTTCAATGACTTCATTAAAGATCATGAATCCTGCAGGACAAATAGTGTTGAATAAAACAGTAAAACTCCAGGAAGGTAACCATAAAGTGATCATGGAAAGATCATCATCGTTACAACCAGGAATGTACATACTTGAAGTAGTGATCAACGGGAGGGAAAGAATGATTGTGAAATTGGTTAAAGAATAGGATTAGAGAAATACGAAATACCAAATACGAAATACAAAATGATGATGGTTGGCTTAATGCTAACCATTATCATTTTGTATCGAGATAAGTTTTAAGGTTCTTTACATACTGGTCAAATGCTTTCAATCCTTTTGGCGTTATAAGGCAAAGGGTCTGAGGATAATTATTATTAAACTGCTTTTTCACTTCAATATACCCTGCATCCCTGAGTTTGTTGACCTGGATACTAAGATTACCTGCAGTAGCACGGGTAGCATCCCTGATATAAGTAAATTCCGCTTCTTTTTGCTTTACCAGCAGCGATACTATGGCAAGCCTTAACTGTGAATGTAAAATGGGGTCCAGATCCTTAAATTCCATTACTATTTTTTTAAATAATACGACACAATCCTATTTGCACTGGTCATAAAAATACTTAGCCTGGTTCAGACCCCAGGAAGGATGAAGAGAAGAAGCAGGCTTGAATTCCTGGTATTTATTTATGGCCGTTTCAAATAAAATTTTTGCTTCCGGTTTGCTTCCACCAAATTGTTCTGGTGTAAAAAATTTATCCTGCCCTTCCAGCAAATATACACGAGGATTTGATGGATCGAGCTGTTTTGCCTTGCCTAATGCATCTGCGCCGGCTTGTCCATATGTTGCATAACGGTTCATAGGGTCAACCATTAATCGCAGGTTTGCAACCATCTTTTTGAGGATATAAATCTCAGCATTCTCGCCACCGATTTCTGCTGCTTTTGATATCAGCATCTCAGCCCTGTCGGCAGCCGGATCGGATTTTTCTGCAGAATAAGACCCGCTATTGTTTCCTTCAAGAAAGGCGTTGTTCAGCGCGGAATAGGCAGCATAATAATAAGGCAACCACTGTTCTTTTTCCGCATTGGCAATCCTCTCGAACGTATTGGATAATTCAAGCCATTGTGAAGGAGATTGCAGAGTATCCATTTTTGAAATATTTGCTGCCATGGCTTTGGAATATTTTTCCGATTGCGCCATTGAAATTACATTCACACTTAAAAAAGCCAGGAGAAAAAAAAGCTGTTTCATGATCATTTTATTTGTTGATTAATATTTGCTCGGCCTATTGATTAAGACCGTTCTGTTAATTGATTATAAATTGTTATTAATGATTTCCTGCGTGCGGTCAATGCCAAAACTCAGGAAGCAGCCCAGGAAGAAAAATCGTCTTGCAGCAGGCAATATCGGTTGCTTATTTTTTCCATCAAACGAATAGTTATATCCAAACACCTGGTTCAAACCAAGTACATTATTGATGGAAAAAACAAATACGGTAAAGCTTTTAGCTGTTTGCCTTGCAAGAAATGGAAGATAGTTGATGCTGATGCTA
>JAEWIW010000081.1 GCA_023386855.1 Bacteroidota bacterium
TGCAGGGATTGCTTTATCGCTTCAAGTATCTGTGTGGTTAGTCGTTCCTGCACCTGCAATCGCCTGGAGAATACATCTACAACCCTTGCTATCTTGCTCAATCCAGTGATATAACCATTCGGAATATAAGCTACATGTGCTTTTCCATAGAAAGGAAGCATATGATGCTCACACATGCTATACAACTCGATATCCTTCACTATAATCATTTCGCTGACATCTTCATGGAATTTTGCTGATTCAAGGATCTGGTTTGCATCAAGCTGGTAACCCTGTGTCATATACTGCATGGCGCGAGCCACGCGTTCAGGAGTTTTTAGCAATCCCTCACGTTCAGGATCCTCACCCAGGAGATTCAATACATTCCTGTAATGATTGGTCAACCCTTCTGTCACCACTTCATCATACTGCTCTACTTTGGTATATGCCATTATCTACTTTATTTTTCAATTAACTGATACAGGATATTCAACAAAATTCCTGTCTGTTTCATACAATCTCACCTGCAGGTCATACTTCTCCTCAATCTGCTCCCTTAAAATATCATATATCACCAGGCAAATATTCTCCGCAGTGGGATTGAGTGATTTAAAATATATCGTATCCAGGTTAAGGTTTTTATGATCGAACCTGTCTATCACATGCTCCCTGATCAGGTCGCTGAGCAGCTTCATATCCATCACGTACCCGGTTACAGGGTCAGTTTCGCCAATAACTTTTACTTCAAGTTCATAATTATGTCCATGGAAATTGGGATTATTACATTTTCCAAATACAAGGTCATTCTGCTCCTCATTCCAATGCGGGTTATAAAGCCTGTGGGCCGCATTGAAATGTTCTTTTCTTATTACTGCAATTTTTCTGGCCATATTGGAAAAATACAAAAAATCAAGGGCACTACCCGAAGTACTCGACGAAGATCCGCTGGGTTTCGAACAATTTTATACAATGCAGTTGAACACCTTGGGGGATATGGGGTTGTAACTGTTCCCAGATGCCAATAGCTAAATTTTCGGTCGAACACATTTTCCCGTTCATGAACGGAACATCAAGGTTGAGGTTCTTATGATCCAGTTTTAGAATAACATTTTCCTGTATGATCTTACTGAGCTGCTTTACATCAAAGAGGAATCCTGTATCAGGATCAGGGTCACCTTTAATGGTCACATACAGTTCATAATTATGTCCATGCCAGTTTTCATTTGCACATACACCAAACACCTGCTCATTGCGCTCCCTGCTCCAGGAAGGATTAAAAAGCTTATGAGCTGCATTAAAATGTTCAACACGGGTCAGGTAAACCATTTCCTCTAAAAAATTTCCGCAAAGTTAACTTCTTCGGGGTTAATAATGGAAAAACAGGCAAAATGCTGAAATTGCAGCATGCAAATCCTTCTCTGCTCCGCCACTGCCCTGGAAATGGCTCCTACACTGGAAAATCCTGCTTTATGGAGAAACGGGAACCATTCCCTTCACCACCTTGTTACGGGAGTGGGCATGTTATCATCCTGTTATACTTTGACGGAGCAACTGTTGACAAGACCTGCTGACCTGGTGATCCTCGCAGGAATTGGTGGAAGCTTCAGGCGGGAATTGAACATCGGGGCCAGCTGCCTTGTGGATGCTGACCGGGTAGCTGACCTGGGGGTAGAGGAAGCTGGCCAGTGGAAAGACCTGTTTGATTTGAACCTTTCCGGACCTAACGAATTTCCTTACCAGGATGGGTGGCTAAAAAATACAGGAAGCTGGAAAAAGTTCCTTTCTTCTCCCCTCCCACTTCCTGAAGTGGGTGCCTGCACGGTGAATGAAATTACCACCAGTGAAGCACGGATCGAGTTGCTCAGGAATAAATACCACCCTACCCTTGAATCCATGGAAGGCGCAGCCATACACTATTCATGCATCAAACGAAATATTCCTTTTCTTCATATTCGTTCAATATCAAATTATGTTGGAGAAAGAAATAAAAATAACTGGAACATACCACTTGCGGTGCGTAATTTGAATGAAGAATTGCAGCATATTCTTTCTCTACTTTAAATCAACAATTATGACATTGTCTATAGGCTTTTCTCCCTGTCCAAATGATACCTTTATTTTTGATGCACTGGTGAATGGACATATTCATACCGACGGTATTGAATTTGAACCTGTACTAGAAGATGTGCATACGCTTAATGAATGGGCAGTTTCTGGAAAGCTTGATATATGCAAAATCAGTTATGGCGCATTGCCTATGGTAACGGAACATTATGCTGCACTGCATTGCGGAGGGGCCCTGGGCAAAGGTGTTGGTCCTCTTCTCATATCAAAAAAAGAGATCCCCGATGCTGCTATCAAACGCTGCATGGTAGCTGTTCCTGGCCAAAACACCACGGCAAATGTATTGTTCTCCCTTGCCTATCCCGAGGCTATTCATAAAGTGTTTTTAAGGTATGACCAGGTCGAAGATTTTGTAGCTTCAACAGATCTTTCCACCAATGATCCGGAACTTTATAAACTGGGCGTAATTATTCATGAAAACAGGTTTACCTATGCATCAAAGGGACTGGTGAAACTCCGGGACCTGGGAGAAGCATGGGAAGAAAATACCGGCTATCCCATTCCTCTAGGTTGTATTGTGGTCAGGAAGGATATGGACCATAACCTTCAAACAAAAATTGAAGAACTGATCAGGGAAAGTCTTAAGTTTTCATGGGACCATTACCCTGAATTATCTGACTTTGTAAAAACCAATGCCCAGGAAATGGACGAGGCTGTAATGCGCCAGCACATTGAATTGTACGTGAACGATTATACAAGGGACCTTGGATTAACAGGCATGGAAGCGGTAAAAAAATTTATCCAGGTTCATACATCCATCAACAAGATCCCGGTTAGTATGGATGAGCTGTTTATTGGTTAACTAGTGCCTTTTTATAAGTTTCAATACAACGCTTTCGGGCAAATTCATGCTCAACTATGGGTGCAGGATATTCAAATGAATTGAGTTCCGGCACCCATTTTTTTATAAAACTCCCTTTGGGATCAAATTTCTTTGCCTGTGTATAGGGGTTAAAAATCCTGAAATAAGGCGCTGCATCGCAACCTGAACCCGAGGCCCATTGCCATCCTCCATTGTTTGACGCAAATTCATAATCCAGCAACTTAGAAGCAAAGTAGGCTTCACCCCAGCGCCAGTCGATAAGGAGATGCTTGGTAAGAAAAGATGCGACCACCATCCTTAACCTGTTATGCATAAAACCTGTGGCATTGAGTTGTCTCATTCCTGCATCAACGATAGGATAACCCGTTCTTCCTTCACACCAGGCTTCAAACTGTTTTTCATCATTAATCCATTCGATCCTGTCGTATGCAGTACGAAAAGATAATCCCCTGGAAATATGTTTGAAATTCGCCAGGATCATCTGGTAAAATTCTCTCCAAATCAGTTCTCCCAAAAACACATCACTGCTGATTATTGCTTTTGCAACAAGTTCCCGGATACTTACTGTTCCAAAGCGAAGATGAACGCCTATATGAGAAGTCGCATCCAGTGAAGGGAAGTCACGATCCCTTGCATAATGCTTCATCAGGTCTTCATCGACCATTTGGGGAGGTATTGATAAGGATGTACTATTAAATCCCATGCTATTAAGCGATGGCAAGGGCTGCGATATGCCTTTCAGAAAATTACCATAATGATTTTCGGTTACCCATGGTTGGTAGTGCCGGGGCTGCAGTGTGAATTTCCATTTTTTACTGTAGGGTGTAAAAACAGAATATGGTTCGCCATCATCTTTTACAATTTCTCGGTTTTCAAATATCACCTGGTCTTTAAAAGATTGAAAGGCAATCTTTTTATTTGCAAGAAGTTGTTTAACGGCCTGGTCTCTTTCAAGTGCATAAAGTTCAAAATCGTGGTTCAGGA
>JAEWIW010000128.1 GCA_023386855.1 Bacteroidota bacterium
GTGCCTGCACCTGGCCTTTAAGCCTGCTTTGTTTAAGAAAAATTTTAAGGGCATCACCCAGTGAATATTCACCCATATCATTTAATTAAGCGCTGTTATTATCAGCTCATATTTCTATGAGCTGGCAAGTTACTCCAATCTTATTCATATGTGATTGAATTCTTTCCCCATGGGTATCGGTAAGGAATAATTGAATGTCCTGCTCAAGGCATACATGAGTAAGAAGGTTATGCATTCTTTGCTCGTCCAGTTTTTCAAAGACATCATCCAGCAACAGGATAGGCGCGAAGCCTTTATTTTCTTTCAGTGATTCAAATTCAGCGAGCTTCAACGAAAACAACAGGCTTTTTCTTTGCCCTTGCGAAGCCAGCGATTTAAAAGGGCGTTCATTCAAAATAAAATCAATATCATCACGATGAATCCCTGTAGTGGTTCTTTGAAGAGCAATATCTCTTTCCCTCGACCGCTTCAGTAGAATGTTCGCGTCTTCGCCATTGAGCTGGCTTTTATACTGCAGGTCGATGCCCTCCTCCTTACCCGATATCTGGCAGTAAAATTTCCTTACCCGAGGAACAAAATCAAGTAAAAATTTTTCCCGGGCCCGGTGAATATAATTTCCATGTTTTACCAGCTGCTCATCATATACATCAAGCAACCCATGATCAATGCCGCCGTTGCCCTGAGCCCGCAGGTAGCTATTGCGTTGTTGCAGCACGCGGTTATAATCCATGAGGAACAATAAATAGGAATGGTCGGTCTGGGAAAGTATGGCATCGAGCAGCCTCCGGCGTTCTTCACTGGCTTCGGTAATGATCTGGATATCATCGGGCGCAATGATGACACAGGAGAATTTCCCGATATGCTCCGAAAGCCTGTCGTACAGCTCTCCATCCATGGCAAATTCCTTTTTGCCATTCTCCCTTAAAACACAAACCAGTTCATGTGATTTATTGTTTAATTCCAGTTGTCCCTCCAGCCGGAAGCCCATAGCCCCGAAAAGTACATTCTGTGCATCTGAACGGTTGAAATAGCTTTTGGTAAAGCAGAGGTAATAAATGGCATCGAGCAGGTTGGTCTTTCCCTGCCCGTTGAGCCCATGAATACCCACCACCCGCTCGGAAAAGTTGAATTTTCGGGAAGGGTAGTTTTTAAACTGGAACAGCGATATGGAATTGATTTTAAGCAAGGAGGCTGCAAGTTAAGGGATTTTAAAAGCAGGGCAGGAGCAGCTTTTTATATTGGCAGCTTACCCTTATCTTTGCCGCTCAAAATTTGTAACGTGGCTACAAAATTCTCTCGTGAAACATACCTGTACTGGTACGAACTGATGCAGCTGATCAGGCAATTTGAATTAATGGCCGAAGAAAAATATAAGATGGAAGGAAAGATCCGTGGATTTTTCCATGCTTATGTTGGACAGGAAGCTATTGCCGCAGGCTGTATGACTGCAACCCGCCTTGAAGATCCATTCATTACTGCATACCGCGATCATGGACTGGCCCTGTCAAAGGGAGTTAGCGCCAACAGCTGTATGGCTGAATTGTATGGAAAAGCTACAGGCTGCTCCAAGGGCAAGGGTGGAAGTATGCACTTTTTTGGTAAGGATGTATATTTCTTTGGTGGACATGGAATCGTGGGTGCACAGATTGGAACAGGCGCAGGACTTGCCTTTGCAGAAAAATATAAAGGAACCGACAACGTATGCCTTACCTTCTTTGGGGACGGGGCTGCACGCCAGGGAATATTGCATGAGACCTTTAATATGGCCATGACCTGGAAGCTGCCGGTCATCTTTATTTGCGAGAACAATAACTATGCAATGGGTACCTCGGTGGAAAGAACTTCCAACGTGGTAGACATCTATAAACTTGCTGATGCATATGAAATGCCCGGCGATTCTATCGACGGGATGAGCTGCGAAGCCGTTCATGAAGCGGTAACCCGTGCCGTGAAAAGAGCAAGGGAAGGCGGCGGGCCAACCCTTCTGGAGATCAAAACCTACCGCTATAAAGGTCACTCCATTTCTGACCCACAGAAATACCGTACCAAGGAAGAGGTTGATGAATACAAGCAACGCGACCCATTGGCACAGGTGTTGAAAACCATCCTTGACAATAAATTTGCAACACAGGAAGAACTTGATGCGATCAATGAAAGGGTTAACCAGACAGTGGTTGAATCGGTTAAATTCGCAGAAGAATCTCCCTGGCCTTCAGATGATGAAGTACTGAAGGATATTGTACAGGAAGAAAATTATCCATTTATAGTCGACTAAACCATAAAACATCCCGAATCCTTTTTAATTTTTAATAAACATGGCTACTGAACTGAAGCATCCGGAAACTTCAAAAACTAACGACAGGCAGGCACCTGACCAGACTGCTGCTTTCTGGAATAAAAACAGCAAATACATCCTTTATGCCTTTATAGGCCTGGTTGTGATCATTGGCGGATACCTTGCCTACAGGAACTTTGTTCAGTTACCTGAAGAAAGAAAGGCATCAGAAGCCATCTTTAAAGCAGAAGAATATTTCAGGATGGACTCGGTACAACTTGCACTGAATGGTGATGCCAGCAATCCTGGTTTCATCAAGATCATCAGTAAATACAGCGGCACTAAAAGCGGTAACCTTGCAAAGTTCTATGCTGGTGCCAGCTACATGAAGCTGGGTGATTTCAACAATGCGATCAAGTACCTGAAGGATTTTTCTACCACTGATAAACTGGTAGGTGTACGCGCTGCAGGATTGCTGGGTGATGCCTATGCAGAAAGCGGTAAGAAAAAAGAAGCCGCTGAACAATATAAAAAAGCAGGTACCATGTTCCCTTCCGATAATTATAATTCACCAGAATACCTGTTCCGCGCTGGTCTTCTTTACCAGGAACTGGGAAATAATAAAGAAGCAATTGATATGTTTGGTATCATCAAATCCAAATACGTTAATTCACAGCAGGGAAGGGATATTGAAAAATACCTCGGACGATTGGGTGAATACAAATAAGCGGAAATTATTGATCATTATTCCATCAAAAAAACAAGATGGCAGAAGTAAGTAACAGTACTTTATTCAAAATAGACACAGGCATTCTACCCACGAATGCCTGTGTCGTTATTTTAAAAACCGATTGGAATGCGGAGGTGGTAGATGAACTTGAACAGGGCTGCATCCGGGTTTTACAGGAGCATGGCATTCAAAATATCCAAACCTACACGGTGCCCGGGGCTTTTGAACTTGCTTTTGCAGCAAGACAGTTATGGGAAACGCAGAAAGACAGTGCAAACAGGCCTCATGCCATTGTTGTGTTTGGATGCGTTCTGCGTGGCGATACACCTCACTTTGAATATGTTTCGCAGGCAGTAACCCAGGGAATAACCGCCCTCAACCTGCAGTTACCTATTCCCACTATTTTTGGCGTTCTTACAGTAGATAACCAACGCCAGGCAGATGAAAGAATAGGTGGAATGCACGGGCATAAGGGTGAAGAAGCTGCCTTCACCGCCATGAAAATGATGAGTCTTCCAATCTTATTCAAAGCAAACCGGTAATTATGAACGTCCAGATTTTCGTACCCTGCTTCGTTGACCAGTTATATCCTCAAACCGCCTTCAATATGGTGAAAGTGCTTGAAAAAGCCGGCTGCACCGTTTCTTATAATACAGATCAAACCTGCTGCGGACAACCTGCATTCAATGCCGGTTTCTGGGAAGAATCCAAATCGGTTTGTACAAAGTTTATCCATGATTTCAGCGGTGCTGATTATATCGTTGCACCTTCAGCCTCCTGTGTAGGTTTTGTTCGCAACTACTATATGAAGATGTTCGAAAATTCTTCACTGCATAACGAGATCAGGGACCTGCAAAAAAGGATATATGAGTTCTCAGACTTCATGGTTAACGTATTGCAGGTAACGGATGTGGGCGCATCTTTTCACGCTAAAGCAACTTACCACGACAGCTGCGCAGGTTTAAGGGAATGCCGCATCAAACAGGAACCACGGTCGCTGCTGGCACATGTTGAAGGATTGCAACTGCTGGAGATGGAAGATGTTGAAACCTGCTGTGGGTTTGGAGGAACATTTGCTGTTAAGTTTGATGCCATATCTATTGGCATGGCTGATCAGAAAGTTTCTAATGCAATGAAAACTGGAGCCGATTGCATCATCTCTACGGATGTGTCATGCCTGATGCACCTTGATGGTTATATCAAAAACAAAGGCTATTCCATACAAACCCTGCATATAGCAGATGTACTGGCTTCAGGCCTCTAGTATATAATTTAGTTTACCAACTTCTTATACAATCGGAATACAATGAAATGGTTGATCAAGTCGGAGCCTTCGGTTTATTCATGGGACCAGTTCGTTAAAGATGGTAAGACCTTCTGGAATGGTGTAAGAAATTATGCAGCCAGGAATAACATGCGCAGCATGAAAAAAGGGGATCTCTGTTTTTATTACCATAGCAATGAAGGAATGGAGATTGTGGGTATTGCAAAAGTTGTAAAAGAAGCCTACCAGGATAGTACCACTGATGATCCAAAATGGTGTATGGTGGATGTAGCTCCTTATAAAAGATTAAAAAACCCCGTTTCCCTGGCAACAATTAAAGAAGAACCAAGGCTGGCTGAAATGGCATTGGTAAAAAATAGCAGGTTATCTGTTCAGCCTGTTACCGATGAAGAATGGGAAGTGGTGATGGAGCTTGGGAAAAGGGAAAACTGAAAACGGAATTTGAAAAACGAAATACATAATACAAAATACGAAATAGGATTTAGCGCTGGTGTTCTTTCATAAGCAGTTCATATAATTCCTTCATTCCTTCGGTTGCGGGTTTTTCGATGGAGGTTAGATTATATAAGGAGGAAGTATAAGGGATTCTTTTGTCAACAATATATTTTGAAATAGGCCATGGGGCGTAGTTGATCAATCCAGCTGCAGGATATACCACTAAGGAAGTACCCACTACGACAAATATATCGGCATGGCGAATAATCTTCACTGCCTCTTCGATCATGGGAACAGGTTCTTCAAACCAGACAATATCTGGCCTTAACTGTGCCCCATCTTCTGCAAGATCACCGATTTTCATATCATCTTTTACAGGGTAAACAAGAGATCGGTTTTTTTCACTGCACATACTGAAGATCTTTCCATGCAAATGCAAAACTTTTGAAGAGCCACCACGCTCATGAAGATCATCAATATTCTGCGTGATGATATGAACATCAAAATATTCTTCGAGTGCAGCCAGCAGCCGGTGCGCTTCATTGGGTTCTGCTTCGGCCACATTTTTCCTGCGCTGATTATAAAATTCAAGTACAAGTGCAGGATCTTTTTTCCATGCACGGGGTGTTGCCACTTCCTGCACATCATACCCTTCCCATAATCCATCCGAATCACGAAAGGTTCTTAAACCGCTTTCCGCGCTGATGCCAGCGCCGGTAAGCACCACAATTCTTTTTCGTTCCATATTCAAATAAAACCTGCTGCTATTAAAAAATTTGAAAATGTACTACGCCAAATTACCTAAGGATTTGCTGAAAAAACAAAAGCTAAAACAATAAACAACAACAATAAAAAGAATGTCCATCCATCAGACCTTGTTTCTTCACCGGTATCCCATTCCTGGGGGTATCTAATTTTCATGATGGTATATTAATTGATTTCCTGGTTTTGTTCAGTAAAAAACAGGCCTTGTTTTTCTAATTCTTCCAGCACTGGTTCGTAGATCGATGGAAGGGTAGGGATCTGCACTCCTTTTTCAGTTAGCTTACCTTCCAGGATCAATATGGCTGCAATGCCAAGCGGCATACCAACTGTTTTTGCCATGGCTGTATAAAGAGAATCTTCTCCAATCACTTTCATTGAACTGGTAGTATTGAATTTTTTATCACCAAGAATATATTCAATCTCATGCACCATCACGATCATGTCTTTATCATGATCTTCAAGTTTTAATTTATGCTCCAGTATAAACTGTAAAATATCAGCAGCGCTGCAATGTCCTTTGTTGATGATGGTTTGATCATCATCCATTCCAAGATAAAATAACTGCTTCATGGTAAGGCCTGCTTCCTGCATGCTTCCGGCAACAGTTGCAGCGGCTTCCATTTTTACTTTTTCAAGGTTGTAATTTTTGATCTCCCCGGTAGCCGTTACCAGCATCATTTCATCATCACCCTCTTTGAGGGAATCACCTGCACTCTCTTCAATTTCCAGCAATTCATTTAGTTTGTCAAGAAGACTTTTGGTTTGCTCGATCCTTTGTGTAAGCTGCGTTTCGAGCCATTCGCTGAACCCATTATTCCGGAAATGCTCATGGAAAAATTGTTTCAAACTCATGCCATCGGTATCATAGTAAAGATCATCACGGGTAAGGCCAAGATGAATGATATTATTCCATCCAAATATGAATTCAGGATAACGCAAAGTAGTGCGGATAAAAGTGTTTACCTGTTCAAGACCATACACCGGTATATAGGCCAGCGAGTCCCTGTTGGCATACCAGGCAAAGGAAGGAAGTTCATTTACTTCCAGGTATTGAATGGATTCAAAAACCTGCGGATAGGTTTTATGCACTTTTTTACCATGCTCAAGATAATCGGCACCTGCCTTCCCGGCATTGACCACGTTCCTTGGGTTCCAGCTGATTTTATATCGCCATGGATTGTTATCCGATTCAGGAGCAACGAGTCCACCGCAATGCGAACGGAAGGAATAAATTTCACCACCTGCCTCCCGGATCCTGTTCAGCATAGCCATTGCACTCATATGATCGATGCCAGGATCAAGCCCCATTTCGCATAGAAATAGTAATCCTTTTTTTGCCACTTCTTCTTTCATGGCGCTTATGGCGGCATCGAGGTAGGAGGCGGTTAACAGGTTTTTTCCATATACCAGGCAATCCTTTGCCACCAGGATATGAAGAGATGGGGGAAGAAGTGATATCACAACATCTGCGCTGCGGACAAGTGAAGATCTTGCCGGTTCATCAGAAACATCAAGACCCATTGCTGTTGTACAACTGGCTTCCTGCAATTTTTCACGCACCAGCTTTTCATCATGATCCGCCACTATAAGATGCCATGATCGCTGCTGTACCTCTTTAACCAGGTATTTTATTAAAACGGTGGAGGATTTACCGGAACCAAAAAGAACGATATTCTTCATGTATTGAATGTAATACAGAAGCCGGAGAAAAAAAAAGTATTAAAACGATTCCTAAAGCGTGATCACATCTTCCTCGTTGCGTACACTAACGATACTGCATTTCACCGAACTGCCACGACCCGTGCGTGGAACCTCAAGGGTTTTGCTATCGCCTGGAGAAAGATTTTCAAAATCGATCGATTGTGTTTTTACCACTTTATTTTCGGGTGTCAGGTATTCAATCAACACTTTAATCCTGTCTATTTTCATTTTGCTTTTGTTGGCAACAGAAATCTTCAGGTCTGATATGCCCCCTAAAAACCCGGTACGGTATTTATGGATCGTGATAGGAAGTCTTTGATCAATATTATGGGCAGTGATCTCGTTTCTTAGTATTGGTTTTGGATCGGGTATTTTTTCCTGACTGGCTACTACTGGTACCATGGAATCCTTTTTCAAGCCTTCTTTTGCAGATGAATCCAGCAGCACTTTTTTCTTAACAGCAATGTTCCTTGGTTTGGAAGATAATGCGCCTTGAACCAGGGTCATTTCCGTTTTTCCAAGGCTATCATGGAATGGTTCAGTAACGTCGATAGGGAAATTGGCCACAAGGGTTTTATTGTAGGGAGAAGGCTCTGGTGGCAGGTTTTGGTGCATGTTCAATACCAGCTCATTGAGTTTTTTCAATTGCTTTTTCTGCTCGAGGTAATTGAAGTAAAAGAACGCTGTTGCAGCGATAAAGAGAAAAGAAAGGCCAGCCCACATCAACATGATTGGTTTTTTATTGCTTCTTTTTTCCCTAACCGGGGAAGTAGGTATGGTTTCATAAAAAGGGCGGGAATAGGTTTCTTCAACGACCCGGCGATCTTCCCCGAAGGGACGAACAGAATAGGAAGGGGTAGCAGAAGCTTCAGGACCGCGGGTGACCTGCTTTTCCCGGAATGAACCATCCTTTTTCATTGTAGATTCATGGGTGGCTTGCTGTTCAGGTTGACTTACTACCCTGTTAACAGCATTGTTATTTTTCGAACCAGGCACGGCAACATAAATATGACTGGAATTTCCTGGACTCTTCTTTGTGGATGCTGAAGCAACCGGATTCAGGTTAGAAGGAATTGGGGATGAAGGCTTCCTTTTATAAAAACGGTCGTAGGGTTGTTCCACCACCGGTGGAGCAAAGGATTTCAATTCTTCCAGTTCACCGGGGTAACGCCATGCAGCGCTTTTTCCTTCAAGCCATATCAGGTCGAATGGTTTCAAACCCATAGAGGCTAGTTCAGATGCGGTATATGGCCCCGATTGCCTGTTGTTTCGAAGTAGGAGATACTGGTTCATAAACCGGGTTGAAGTGTGATAATTCAGAGGTTCGCCAGCAGAAAAAGAATAAAAACCCATGCCAGCATGTGCATTTTCCTGGCGAAAGTTCAAGTTCTTACAAGTAACGAAAGAGCATGCGTTTTTACAAGCAAAAATCTAGTTAAAATACAGGTCGGAAACTATTCACAAACCGTGGAAAAATACTTCATTCAGAAGCTCATATTTACAGGTTATAAGCCTTAAAAATCATAGATTTGCAAGTCTTTCAAAACAACAGCCAGCCCTTGTCATTTCCTGGCTGAATTTGCAAAAAAAGGCAGTAAACAATTCATGGAAGAAAAAGACCTCACACCAAATGAAACGAACGACCAGGATCGGATCGTTCCGGTAAATATTGAAGAGCAGATGAAGACGGCTTATATCGACTATTCCATGTCGGTAATTGTTGGCCGTGCCTTACCTGATGTGCGGGATGGTTTAAAGCCCGTACACCGCAGGATCCTTCATGCCATGAACGAGCTGGGGATTCATTATAATAAACCGTATAAGAAATCCGCGCGTATCGTTGGAGAGGTGCTTGGTAAGTTTCACCCGCATGGTGACTCGTCAGTATATGATGCCATGGTAAGGATGGCCCAGGAATGGAGTATGCGATATACCCTGGTCGATGGGCAGGGTAACTTCGGAAGCCAGGATGGTGATGGTCCTGCGGCGATGCGTTATACAGAAGCCAGGCTTCAGCGTTTGGCCGAATTCATGCTCCTGGATATTGATAAGGATACCATCGATTTCCAATTGAACTTTGATGATTCCCTGGAAGAACCTACTGTTCTTCCTTCAAGAATTCCCAACCTGCTGATCAATGGTTCAAGCGGTATCGCGGTGGGTATGGCCACCAACATCATGCCTCATAATCTTTCAGAGGTTATTGATGGTTGCCTTGCGTTTGTCGATAATCGCGAGATCACCATCGATGAACTGATGCAATATATCAAGGCTCCTGATTTTCCAACAGGTGGATTGATCTATGGCATGAACGGTGTTAAAGCCGCCATGCATTTCGGAAGAGGAAGGGTAGTGCTCCGTGGTAAAGTAAATATTGATACCAAGCCCAGCGGAAGAGAAACCATCATCATTACAGAAGTTCCTTACCAGGTTAACCGTGATACCCTTTGCGACAGGATCGGGCAGCTGGTGAACAATAAAGTGATCGATGGCATTGCCCATATCAATAACGAATCGAATAATAAAGAGGGAACCAGGATCGTGGTAGATCTCAAGCGTGATGCCAACGCGAAAGTGGTGATCAATAACCTCTACAAGTTCACCGAACTTCAGACTTCCTACGGGATCAACAATGTTGCGATCGTTAAAGGAAGGCCAAGAACGCTGAACCTGAAAGACATGATTTCGGAATTCATCGAGTTCCGTCATGAAGTGGTGGTAAGAAGAACGCGCTTTGAACTGAGGGAAGCTGAAAAGAAAGCGCATATCCTGAAAGGTTACCTCATTGCACTGGACCATCTCGATGAAGTGATCAGGCTGATCAGGGAATCTTCAAACCCTGAATCCGCGAAAGACAACCTGGTGAATGCTGGTTGGGGGCTCGACGAGATACAGGCCAAAGCCATACTGGAACTGCGTTTGCAGCGACTCACCGGGATGGAAAGGGATAAGATTCGTGCAGAATTTGATGAATTACAAAAACTGATCGCACATCTCAAGGAATTGCTGGGCAATGAAGGAATGCGATATGAAGTGATCAAAACAGAGCTTACCGAAATAAAGGAAAAGTTTGGTGATACAAGAAAAACCGAGATCACCTACCTGGATGATGAAGTAAGTATTAAAGACCTTATCAAGGAAGAAGATGTGGTGATCACCATTTCTCATTTAGGATATATTAAAAGAACATCTGCTACCGAATTCCGCCAGCAAAGAAGGGGAGGAAGAGGAGCAGTTGCAGGAAGAACCAGGGAAGAAGATTATATTGAACATCTCTTCGTGGCTTCAACACATCATACCATGCTGTTCTTTACAGAAAAGGGAAGATGTTACTGGCTTAATATTTATGAGATACCTGAAGGAGAGAAAACAGGCAAGGGAAGGGCTATCCAGAACCTCATCCAGATTCCACCAGATGATAAAGTAAGAGCGATCATCGATGTGAAGGATTTCTCTGATAAAGAATATATCGGATCACATAATATTGTGTTGTGCACAAAAAAGGGAATCATTAAAAAGACTGCCCTGGAAGATTTCAGCCGCCCACGCTCAAGCGGGGTGAATGCCATAACCATCCTTGAGGGAGATGAATTGCTTGAAGCAAGATTAACAGATGGCAATAGCGAGATCATGCTGGCAGTGAAAAGTGGAAGGGCAATACGCTTTCCGGAAGAGAAGGTAAGGTCAACAGGAAGAGGCGCTATTGGTGTAACAGGCATTGAGGTGGATGATGAACACGACCAGGTGATTGGCATGATATGTGTCAACAAGGATGACCAGTCAAAAACCGTGATGGTAGTGAGTGAGAAAGGATATGGAAAGCGCACGGAGATCGGTGAGTACCGGATTACCAATCGAGGCGGTAAGGGAGTAAAAACGATCAGTGTAACCGAAAAAACTGGTTCACTCGTAGGTATTTTGGATGTTACTGCAAAGGAAGACCTGATGATTTCCTGCAAAAGCGGTGTTACCATCAGGATGGGTGTGGCCAGCATCAGTTCGCAGGGCCGTGCCACCCAGGGTGTTAAACTGATCAGGCTTGATGACGGCGATGAAATTGCAGCCATCACAAAGCTGGATATCCAGGTAGAACAGGAAACGCCGATACCCGGAAGCCCGGAAGACAGCCTTAACGGATCGGAACCTGAAGTTAATGATGCAGGCGAAGCAACCCCGGGAGGCCCTGGTGCATCTGAAGAAAACGCTGATGATCAAAATAACCCTGATAACCCGGAATTACCTGGTGAATCAGCCGACTAATACTTATTTTTATTTAAAACAAACAGAATGAGATCTCTATTTTTAACCGCGTTGTTAGCTTTAACAGGCCTGGCGGTTTTTTCACAAAAACTTCCCAAGGCCAAGGATCTGCTGGAAAAAAATAAACTTGCCGAAGCAAGAACAGAAATTGACAATTACCTGGCAGTCGACAAAAACAAGGACAATGCTGAAGGATGGTATACCAAGGCAAAAGTGTATAACAACATTGCAAAGGATAATAACCTGAAAGCAACAGTACCCAATGCAAGGGAAGTCGCTTTTGAATCATTGCAAAAGTACATGGAGCTTGAAAAAGCAAATGTAAAAGATACCACCAAAAGATATCTTCTGCTTACAATCGATAACCGTCAGCCGCTGGTTGACCTATACCAGGGTTATTCTGCAGATGCAGCAAGCTTTTTCAATTCAGGAAATTATAATGATGCGCTGACCAACTTCAAAAACAGTTATAATGTTTTTGAATTCCTTGCAAACCAGGGATGGACTAATAATATCAAGCTGGATACAACCACTGCATTGTATGCAGGTATTTCTGCTGAAAAAGCAAGCAAGCCAGATGAAGCCGCTGTATTTTATGGAAAGATCGCGGAGCATAAAGCTACCGGTGAAGGTTTTGCAGAGATCTATAAGTGGCTTGCCGATTACCATAACCGTAAAGGAAACAAGGAAGAAGCACAAAAATTCATAAAGCTCGGTAAGGAAGTATATCCACAGGATGCTTTCTGGCCGGAGTTTGAACTGGATATGATGAGGGATACCAAGGATACCGCGCAGCTTTTCAATAAATATGAAGAGATCATTGCGGCAAATCCTGATAGCTTCCTGTATAAATTCAATTATGGAGTGGAGCTATACCAGGCAGGTTATAATCCTGATTCAACACAGCGTCCGGCCAATTCAAAAGAAATGATCCAGAAAGCGATCGACCAGTTGAATGCAGCATTGAAACTTAATCCTGATTACCCAAATGCACACCTGTTGCTTGGACAGATCTATTACAACCAGGGTGTTGATATCAATAATGTCAATAAAGCCATCCGTCCAAAACCAAATGCAAAACTTACCGCCGCAGAATTGAAAAAGAAAGAAGACCTGCGTAAGGAAATGAATGCAAAATATGATTTGGCCATTCCTCATTTTGAGAAAGTTGACCAGATGCTTGGTGCACAGGGAAAGCTGAAAGCAGATGAAAAAGGAAGATTGAAAGATGCCTATGACCTGTTGATCAGCATTTATGAGCAGAAGCAGGACAAAGACAAGATCGCAACATATACCGATAAGTTCAATAATGTAGAAAAAGTTCACTAAAAGGGAAAAGGGAGCAGCAATGTTCCCTTTTTTTAAATACTTTTATTTAACATAATATCAATTATGAGGCAAAAATAAAGCGATTTTTTACTTAAAATGACCTGAAATTACCCGTAACAACTGTATAACGACCATGTATATACGCAGATTTGCATTTTTTTTCCAACAGCCGCAATCCTAGCACGGCATTTGAAAATAGATAAGCGCCCAGCCCAAGTTGAAGATTTATTCGTGATGAAAAATTCATGTAACTGTTCAACCGTAGATGAAAATTTTGACCAGGATCCGGACCGTAGAAAACAAGGATTCTTTAACCACAAAATTTCAAAGTTTTATGTTCAAAAAAATGTTTTTGCTGGGAACCATTTCCGCCGCCTTATTGTTTACTGCCTGTGAAAAAGATAGTGACGGTGACCTGATCAATGGATTGAATGAAACAGACCAGAATTTCACGGCCGCGGCAGCCCGTTCCAACACAGCCGAGATCCAGTTAAGCCAGCTTGCACTGGATAACACCATCAACGATACCATTCGTGCTTATGCGCAGATGATGATCGACCAGCACCAAATGGCGCAGGATGAACTGGATTCTATTGCATCATCGGTTCATTTTGATATCCCGCATGATGTTGACCAGGCGCATCTTGACCTGAAAGCAAGGCTGGATACACTTAACGGTTATTCTTTCGACACTGCATTTTTGAACAGCCAGTTGGTTGACCACATGGCAACCATCAACCTGTTGCAAAACCAGACCACCGCGGGTGAAAATGCTGGTCTTAAAAATTATGCATCAAAATATCTTCCCATTGTACAGGGACACCGTTCAATGGCAGATAGCATCTTAAATCTCATCCAGTAAAACTGAAAGATTTTTCTGTTTATTTCGGGTAATCAAAAAGCTGCAGTGTAATGCTGCAGCTTTTGCTTTTATATTATTGGATGGATTACTCTGCAAACTGGAGTTTATTCAGGCTCCTGTATAAACCATCCTCAATTTCCATCAGTTCATTATGTGTTCCCGCTTCACGGATCACGCCTTTTTCAAGTACCAGTATCTGGTCGGCCTTTCTTACCGTAGATAAACGGTGTGCAATGATAAAGGATGTTCTTCCTTCCATTAAATTGTCCAAAGCATCCTGTACAAGTGCCTCTGAAGCGGAATCCAGCGAGCTGGTTGCTTCATCAAGGATCAGGATAACAGGATCTTTCAATATAGCTCTTGCAATGGCAACTCTTTGCCGCTGTCCACCCGATAATTTTACACCACGTTCACCCACTACCGTATGATATCCTTCAGGGAAAGCGCTGATGAATTCATGCGCGTGAGCTTTCCTGGCCGCCTCCATGATCTCTTCATCAGTAGCATCAGTATTTCCATAAGCGATATTCTCCCGGATGGTTCCTCCAAAAAGCAATACATCCTGCGGAACCAGCGCCATCTGCTGCCTGAGCTGGCTAAGGGGAAATTCATCTATGTTTCTCCCATCAAAAAGTATCTTTCCTTTAGTGTGATGATAAAACCGCAACAACAGCGAAACAAAAGTGGTTTTACCGGAACCGCTTGGTCCTACCAATGCGATCTGCTGTCCAGGCTTCACTTCAATATTGATATCCTTAAGCACTTCTGTTTCGGGCCGGCTTGGATAATGAAAGGCCACGTGTTGCATACTAACGGCGCCGTGTAACCGAAATTTTTCATCCAGTAAAACTTTCCTGTTATCAATTTTTTCAGGATGGGAACGAAGGATCTCCCTTACTCTTTGTGTTGCCCCAAGGGTTTTCTGCAACTGGCTGTACAGGTCGGCAAAGCCTGCCATGCTTCCACCCACAAAGGCAGTGTACACCACGAATGCCGTAAGATCTCCAAAAGATAAAACACCCTGCCGCATCAATCCAGTTCCATACCACACTACCAGCACAATTGCGCCAAATACACTCATCAATAAAAAGGAAACAAATAGTCCCCTTGATTGCCCGTTACGGACGGATATCTTTACAACATTTTTTAAACTTTGCTGGTACCGTTGAATCTCGAACCATTCATTGGAGAAAGCTTTTACATTGCTGATACCCAGGAAAGATTCATGAACGATGGTATTTGAATCAGCAAGTTCATCCTGTGCTTTCCGGGAGAGTTTGCGTATACTTTTTCCAAACACCACCCCTATTACCACGATCACCGGGATAACGGCAAGCATGAGAAGGGTAAGCTTATGGGAGATATAAAATATTAACCCAATCCCGATCAGCAGGGTGAGCAACCCTCTTAATACTTCAGCAAGCAATACGGTAACTGCATCCTGGATCTGTGACAGGTCAGAGCTGATACGACTGGATAGCTCACCTACCCTTCGCTGCCCAAAAAAATCCATGGGCATACTGATGATCCTTGTAAAGATATCCCTGCGCAGGTCGGCCAGTGCGTTTTCACCAGCCTGGGAGAAAAGGTATATCCTCATATAAGAAAAAATCATTTGAACCAGTAAAACCAGCAGTATCATGACCAGGATCTCGTTGGTCTTCGCCAGTGCTGCCTCGCCTACACTATGCGCACTGTCGATAAGTTCTTTCAGCAGGTATGGGAAAGCCATGGTGGAAACGCTCGACAAACAGATAAATACAAGTCCTGCAATGAACTTTCCTTTATATGGCCTGATATATGAAAAGATTGCGGATGCTTCTTTAAGCGATTCACGGTTGACCTTTGCCTTTACCAAATCCTTGTCATCGA